>NZ_JASVVV010000008.1 GCF_030287405.1 Halalkalicoccus sp. NIPERK01
TCGCTCCTCGGCGAGGTTGTCCATGACGTAGGCGAACTCGAAGCCGCCCTTGCCCTTCTCCTCTGCCTCCTCGCGGTACTGCTCGATGACGTGGTCCGGAACGCTCCCGGTCTCGTAGAGCAATCGTCCGACGAGCGTGCTCTTGCCGTGGTCGACGTGGCCGATGATGGCCAGGTTCTGGTGTGGTTTCTCCCCCATGATCTCACCCGCGCCGGTTCGGCGCTACCGCTAGATAATCACTGTCAACGAAGAAATCCGTTTCGGCGACCGCCCGCGAAGACCCTTTACGTGGCGGTTCCCTCCACCCGGCATGGAGTTTCGCCGGCTGGTCCGCGGGCGGGTCGACCGGCCACAGCTAGAACGGATCGGCCGCGAGATCGCCAGCCGGTACGACCGCGAGCGCGTCCACATCTCGGTACTGGAGGCGGACAACTGGCTCTCGACGCCGTGTGTCGTCGACGAGGAGTGGTTCGTCAAGGTGATCAGTCCGCAGAACGCGCTGGTCCACGCGCTGTTCACCGGCGCGCGCAACCTCGGCGTCTTCTCGCGGGGCGAGGAGGGCTTCTTCGACCGGTTCGAGGGCCCGCTCGAGATGAGCCAGCACGAACTCGAGGCCACGCGGCTGGTCAGGGAGATCGGACTCAACGCCCCCAAGCCGGTCGAGGCGTTCGGCGTCGACGAGTTCGGGGTGCTCGTCCTGGAGTACCTGCCCGACTTCCGGACCCTCGACGACCTCGCGCCCGAGGAGGTCGAGACGCTCGCGTCCGACCTCTTCGCGGCGCTCGCGCTCATGCACGACCACGGCCTCGCACACGGCGACCTCCGCGGCGAGAACGTCCTCGTTCACGGCGGGGAACTCTACTTCATCGACGCGACCAACGTCCGTGAGGACGGGCTCTCGACGGCACGGGCGTACGACATCGCGAGCGCGCTCGCGACGCTCGAACCCTCGATCGGGGGCAAGCGAGCCGTCGAGACCGCCGCCGGGTTCTACGGTATCGAGGAACTGATGGCCGCTCGGGACTTCCTCGACTTCGTTCGTCTGCGCCCGGACCACGAGTTCGATGCCACGGGGCTGAAAGGCGAGATCGAACGACGGGCCGGGTGACGGGCAACTTTTTACCCTCGCCTCGCAAACCTCCCGAACGATTATGAGTCAACAGACGATGGACGTTTCACAGCACTACATCGCCGGCGAGTGGACCGACGGGGTGGGTGAGGAGACGTTCGAGAGCGTCAACCCCGCGACGGGCGAGACGCTCGGGGAGTTCCGACAGGGGACCGAGGCCGACGTCGATCGCGCGCTCGCCGCGGCCGACGAGGCGTTCGAGGAGTGGCGCGACCTCTCGTACATCGACCGCGCCGAGTACCTCTGGGACATCTACCACGAACTCAGGGACCGCCACGAGGAACTCGGCCGGGTCGTCACCGAGGAGTGCGGCAAGGAGATCAGCGAGGGGAAAGCCGACGTGACCGAGGCCTGGCACATGGTCGAGTGGGCCGCGGGCAACGCCCGCCACCCCCACGGCGACGTCGTCCCCTCGGAGATCCCGAGCAAGGACGCCTACATGCGCCGGAAACCCCGCGGCGTCGTCGGCTGTATCACGCCGTGGAATTTTCCGGTCGCCATCCCCTTCTGGCACATGGCGGTCACGCTGGTCGAGGGCAACACGGTGGTGTGGAAACCCGCCGAACAGACCCCCCGATGCGGGCAGATCATCGCCGAGATGTTCGAGGACGCGGGCATTCCCGACGGGGTGTTCAACATGGTCCAGGGCTTCGGCGACGCGGGCAACGCCATCGTCGAGGACGAGCGCGTTTCTACCGTTCTCTTCACCGGGAGCGCGGAGGTGGGCCACGAGATCTCCGGCAAGGTCGGCGCGGAACCCGGTAAACTGGCGGCCTGCGAGATGGGCGGCAAGAACGGCATCGTGATCACCGAGCAGGCCGACATGGACACGGCGGTCCACTCGGCGGTCATGTCCTCGTTCAAGACGACCGGCCAGCGCTGTGTCTCCTCCGAGCGCCTGATCGTCCACACCGACGTCTACGACGAGTTCAAGGAGCGCTTCGTCGAACTCGCCGAGGGCGTTAAGATCGGCGACCCGCTCGAGGAGGACACGTTCATGGGGCCGGTCGTGGACGAGAGCCAGGTCGAGAAGTTCCACAAGTACAACGAGTTGGCACGGAAGGAGGGCGGACGGGTGCTGGTCGACCGGGCCGACCCCGAGGAGGGAGAGATCCCCGAGGGCCACGAGGGCGGCTACTGGATCGGCCCGTTCGTCTACGAGATCGAGTACGACCCCGAGCTTCGCTGCCTGCAGGAGGAGGTCTTCGGCCCGCACGTCGCGCTGGTCGAGTACAGCGGCGACGTCGAGAACGCGATCGAGATCCACAACGACACGCCCTACGGGCTGGCGGGCGCGATCATCAGCGAGGACTACCGCCAGATCCACGCGTTCCGGGACTACGGCGAGGTCGGGTTGGGCTACGCGAACCTGCCGTGTATCGGCGCGGAGGTCCACCTGCCCTTCGGCGGCGTCAAGAAGAGCGGCAACGGCTATCCGAGCGCGCGCGAGGTGATCGAGGCGGTCACCGAGCGCACCGCGTTCACGCTCAACAACTCCCGGGAGATCGAGATGGCACAGGGCCTCTCGGCGGACATCAAACTCGACGAGTGACCGACGAGAGGACAGAAACGGGGCCGGGCCAGACCCCGTGGCGATGCGGTAAGGCACTGTGCTGGCGGTCTGCCAGCGAGTACCCGTACCACGGCAGAGGTTATCATTATACTGACGCTAACGGCGGAGTAGGGTGCTCGTAAAGCGGACCGAGGCGGGAGAGGGGTCGCCCGAGCGATCCGATGGGGCGCGACGACCGGGTTGTAGTGCCGTCAAGCGAGAAAAGCGCTCTTCGGCACTCCCCACTCGGGGGTCGAACCTAATAAGCGTGTCCGATCGAACCCGCGGGATCGAGCGCCTCTCGACCACACGGGACCTCGTGGCTCACGGCAGTCGGCGGTCCCGCAGCGCCGGGAACTCCTCGCGGACCCGCTCGACCCGCCCGGGATCGATCTCGCTCACGACGAGCGCGGGGTCGTCCGCGGCGCTCGCGAGCGTCGTTCCCCACGGGTCGAAGACGGTCGACCGACCCAGCAGCCGGGTCCCCTCGTGCTCGCTGCTGCCGTTTATCGTGGCGACGTAACACTGGTTCTCGATCGCGCGTGCCCGCGAGAGCGTCGTCCAGTGTTCGACCCGCGGGTAGGGCCACGCGCTCGGGACCAACACGAGGGAGACGTCGTTGGCGGCGAGTTCGCGGTAGAGTTCGGGGAACCGAAGGTCGTAGCACGTCGTGATCGCGGCGGTGAACCCCTCGACCTCGCAGATCCCCGACGCGGGGTCCTCGCCGGGGACCAGCAGTTCGGCCTCGGCCGACTCGTAGCCGAAGAGGTGGTGCTTGCGGTAGATCGCCCGTCGATCCCCCGAGCGGTCGAACAGGACGGCTGTGTTCGCGAGCCCCTCGTCGGCGGGCGTCGGCGCGTCGGTCGTCTCCGCGAGGTCCTCGACGATCGTCCCCGCGAGCACGTTGATCCCGTGTTCGGCGGCGGCCGCCGAGATCCGCGAGAGCGTCGGACCCGAGAGCCCTTCGGCGGCGCGGGGGTACCGATCGAACGCGAAGTAGCCCACGTTGAATATCTCGGGGAGACAGACGAGGTCGACGTCGCGCGCGGCCGCCTCCTCGATCGCGTCGACCGCCCGCTCGACGTTCGTCTCGACATCGCCGTGGTCGATCCCCAGTTGGGCGAGCGCGAGTTTCATCGTCGGTCGTTCCGGGCGAGGTACTCCCGGATCGTCCGCTCGAGGTTCTCGAGTTCCGAATCGAGGTTCTTCTTGAAGAACCGCTCGACGCCGGGGAGCCTCCCGTCGACGACGAACTCGTTCGTGAGCCGACAGCCCCCGTCGGTCTCCTCGAGTCGGTGGCTGCCCGTCACCCGCATGACCTTCGAACGGCCGACGAACTCGACGTACCGGGGCGGGTCGCGTTCGGTGTCCTCGGTCTCGACGCGGGCGGCGCGGCGGATGACCGGGATGGGGATGTCGATGTACCAGATCGCCTCGTTGCCCGCCTCGTCGACGAGTTCGTAGTCGGAGACGACGCTGATCGCGCGTGCTCGCTGCTCCGGATCGGAAATGAACTCCCAGACCTCCTCACACGATGCCGGCAAAACGAACCGTCGTTCGACCCGGACAGTCATACTGGGAGACGGGGACTCTGCGCCTAAAAAGACGCCGGATCAACTCAGTGTGACTCTCCACGTCGTCGAGCGCGAGCGTCCCCACTTCTCGATCTCGACCTCGTCGCTCTTCTCGTCGAGGTAGGGGAGTCGCGCGCCGACCTGCTTCGAGGAGAGCCCGAGCGCCTCCGCGATGTTCTTCGACCGGAAGTAGCCCTCGCCGGTCGAGACGCTGTCACGGAGATACGCGAGGATGCGTCGGTCCTCGTCCGTGATGTCACTCATTGAGGACTGATAGGGCGCGAGCGGTCTTTAACATTTCCCGATTACGCGTACGCGTGGACGGCCACGATCAGGATCATTCCGGCGACCATCGCCGCCGCGAAGCCCCACGCGCCGACCAGTCCGCCCGGAGCCGCGAGCATTCCGAGCGCGCCGCCGATCGCCAGCAGTCCGAACAGCAACCCGAGGCCGAGCCCCTTGTCGGAGACGGCCCGTGTCGTGCGTGCCATGGGTCGTCGTACGCGGAGGGGGCGTGTAGTGCGTTGTGGTTCGCCGCCGGGAGCGGTACGTTTTTGTTCCGTCGAGCGGTTCTACCGATATGGCACGGAGTACCCACGCTCCTGGTCGAGTTCTCGGCGAGTAGTGTCACCACCGCCGACGCGGGGTCGATCGTTCTGACCGTCGACGACACGTCCCACGAACTCACCAGGGAGGGCGCCGCCGATCTGCGCGCGGCGATCGAGGAGGCACTGACCGAACGCCACGACTTTTTCCGTACCGCCGGCGAGTACCGCGAGGACGGCTCCTACGTGGTCTCGCGGCGCGGCGCGGAGTCGGCGGGCAACGCGAAGGTGTTCGAGGATTTCGACTGCCTGCGGCGGCTCTACGACCGCTTACCTGCGACCATCACCGCCGAGGACGTCGGGCGAAGCGGGATCACCGGGTCGCGCCGGCACATGCTGGTGCGCCACTTCGCCGAACACCCGGCGTTCGACTGCCGGATCGCGAACCGAAGCCCGCTGACCGTCGAGAAGACCTGACCTGATCTTTCAGCACTCGACTACCGACGGTAGGCGGTGCGGTGGCCGGCGCGAGCGGAGCCGTCACGTCCGACGGCTCCGTGAGCGGAGCGGGGAACGGCTGGTATACTCGGAAGCGGCGCGTAATCGCGCGCCGCGACTCGGCGGAGCCTGGTCGGACATGAAAAGGGCGAGGAATTCGCGCCAGCGAATTCCGAGGGCTTTCAGGGGAAAGTACCGCCTTCCTCGAACGCCCGCACGACCCGGTCGATGGCGACGACGTAGGCCGCGGTCCGGAAGTTCGGCACGTCGTGGGCCTCGTAGGCGGAAACGAGGTCCTCGAAGGCGTTTACGATCACCCCCTCCAGTTCGTCGTTGACCCGCTCCTCGTCCCAGTAGAAGCGCTGGCGGTTCTGGACCCACTCGAAGTAGCTCACCGTCACGCCGCCGGCGTTCGCGAGGATGTCGGGAAAGACGTCGACCTCGCGCTCGGTGAGGACGGCGTCGGCGTCGGGCGTCAGCGGCCCGTTCGCGGCCTCGACGATCACGTCGGCCTCGACCTCGCGGGCGAGTTCCTCGTCGATGGCGTTCTCGAGGGCGGCGGGCACGAGCAGGTCGACGTCGAGCGTCAGCAGGTCCTCGCCGGAGAACTCCTCGTCGGCGCCCGAAAAGCCGGCCACGCTGCCGGTATCGTCCTTGTGGTCGCGCACCGACTGCGTGTCGAGGCCCGACTCGCTGTGGATCGCCCCCGAGGAGTCGGACGCGGCGACGACCGTCGCGCCCTCCTCTTCGAGGAGGTTCGCGGCGATCCAGCCGGCGTTGCCGTAGCCCTGGACCGCCACGGTCGCCTCGCTCACGTCGCGGCCGAGGTACGAAAAGGCCTCGCGGGCGGTGATCATGGTCGACCGGCCCGTCGCCTCGACGCGGCCCTCGCTGCCGCCGCTCTCGATCGCCTTCCCGGTGACGACGCCGGGCGCGGTCGTGTTCTCGAGGGTCTCGTAGGTGTCCTTGATCCAGTTCATCTCGCGCTGACCGGTGTTGACGTCCGGCGCGGGGACGTCCCGGTCTTCCCCGATGAGGGGCCGAAGTTCGGTCGCGAAGGCACGGGTGATGCGTTCGAGTTCGGCCTCGGAGTACTCCTTGGGATCGATGACGATCCCACCCTTCCCGCCGCCGTAGGGGATCCCGACGATCGCGGTCTTGTAGACCATCCACCCCGACAGCGCCTTCACCTCGTCGCGGGAGACGTTCGGGTGATAGCGGATCCCCCCCTTGTACGGCCCCCGGTCGCCGTTGAACTGCGATCTGAAGGCCCGAAATCGCTCCAAGGAGCCGTCGTCGAGTTCGACCGAGAGGTTCGTTTCGAGGACGCGTTCGGGGTTCTTCAACCGATCGAGGACGTCCTCGCTCACGTCGAGATACGCGGCCGCGTCGTCGACCTGTTCCTGTAGGCTCTCGAATGGGTTCGCTTCCTCGGCCATCGTTCACTCCCACACCCACTGCGGTGTTAAGCGTGCCGAATACGATATCGGTACACCGAACGACCGTGATCACCGATACGAGTCGGCGAGGCGAGCGCGCTCGCGGATCCGCTCGGCCCGCGCGATCAGCGGCGCGTCGATCATCTCGCCGTCGACGCGGAAGACGCCCCGCCCCTCGCTCTCGGCGCGGTCGCGGGCGTCGAGGACGCGCTCTGCCCACTCGATCGCCTCGGGATCGGGCGTGAACGCCTCGTTGATCGGCCCCACCTGGCCGGGGTGGATCGCCATCTTGCCGTCGTAGCCCAACTGAATCGCGAACCGGGTCTCCTCGACGAGGCCCTCGTGATCCTCGATGTCGGTGTAGACGGTGTCGATCGCCTCGCAGTCGGCGGCGCTCGCGGCGATCACGACCCGCTCGCGGGCGTACAGCACCTCGGTGCCCTCGGCCGTGCGGGTCGCGCCGATGTCGGCGGAGAGGTCCTCCGCGCCGAAGACGAGCGCGTCGACGGCGTCGTGGGCGGCGATCTCGGGCGCCGCGAGCACCCCCGCCGCGTTCTCGACTAGCGCGAGCACCGGAAGCGCGTCGCCGTACTCCCGGACCGCCGCGTCGAAGGCCGCGACGTCCGCTCGGCCGGCGACTTTCGGGAGCATCAGGCTGTCGGGCCGGGCGCGTTCGAGGACCGCGAGGTCGGCCTCGAACTCGGGGGTGACCCGGACGCAGACCTCGCTCTCGGGCGTGAAGTCCGGGTCCGCGAGGAGGTCGGCGACGATCTCACGGGCCTCGGCCTTCCGATCGGGGGCGACGGCGTCCTCCAGATCGAAGACGAGCACGTCCGCGCCCGCCTTCGGCGCTTTTCGCAGCATCTCGGGACGGTCGCCGGGGGTGAACATGACGCTACGGCGGGTCATGGGAGGCGTTCGGACGCGATCCATATCGGTGTGTCCCTCGTCGGGAAACGGGAACAGGTTTATCTCGCCGTTCCCCGAACGACCACCGTGAACGGCTCGACGGGCGTCGTAGCGCTCCTCGTGGGTGGGGGACTCGCTGCCGGGGGGATCGAGGGGGTGCGGACGATCGTCGAGACGGCGACCGGATGGCCCGGCGTCGGGATCGTCTTCGCCTACTCGTTTCTCATCGCCTTCGCCCTGCCCGGTCCGAGCGAGGTCGTGCTGGTCGCGCCGCTGGACATCGCCCCCTCGCGTGCGGTGACCCTCGGGGTCATCGTCCTCACCAGCGCGACCGGCAAGGCGATCGGGAGCCTCGTCGCGTTCCACATCGGACAGGAGGCGAAACGATCCGGCCCGCTGCTTCGCTGGCTCGAACGCTCGCGGTTCGACGTCGTCTCGTGGTCCCAGCGGCGGGCGGTCGGAATCGCCAAGAAGTACGGCTACGCGGGACTCGCGCTCGCGCTCTGCGTGCCCTTCTTCCCGGACACCGTCTCCCTGTACGCCTTCGCGGTCCTCGAGGAGAGCTACTGGAAGTTCGCGGTGGCGACGTTCGTCGGGAGCCTCGGGCGCCTCCTCGTGACGCTCGGCGTCTTCGGCGGGGCGATAAGCCTCCTCTGAGAGGGTCGTTCGTAACCGTTTTCAGCCAGCCGCGGCGGAGACGGGTTTCGCGGGGGCGAAACGGACGACGGAGCATCCCTGCCGGGAGAGACGTACGAACGATCCCCTGAGCCATCGCCGGCGATGACGAGGACTGATTGTGCGGCCCGCCCAACGTCCGGCCATGCGCGAACGACTCGACGACATCGACAGGCGCATCCTCTACTACCTCCGGGTCGACGCGCGGAACACGACCGCGCCGATGATCGCCCAGGAGGTCGACGTCTCGGCGGCGACGATCCGAAACCGGATCGACCAGCTCGAGGAGCGCGGCGTCATCCAGGGCTACCACGCCGACATCGACTACGAGGTCGCCGAGGGAAAGCTGATGAACATCTTCCTCTGTAACGCCCCCACCGGGGTCGACGACGTCGTCGCCCGCACCCTGCAGGTCCCGGGCGTGGTCCACGTCCGCTCGACGATGACCGGGCGCGAGAACCTCCACGTCCAGGCGATCGGGGACGACACGGGGGATCTGACCCGCATCAAACGCGAACTGGCCGACCTGGGCCTCGAGATCGAGGACGAGGGGCTGGTAAACGGCGAGTACTACCGCCCCTACGACCAGTACGGACCGGCCGAAACCCACGAACCGAGCCCGCTGACGGACGTCATGAGCCTCTCGGGCGGCGCGGAGGTGATCGAGATCCCCGTCAGGGAGGGCGCCCCGGTCGACGGACGCACGATCGAGGACAGCGTCGAGGAGGGGATCCTCGACGAGGACGTGCTGGTGATCGCCGTCGAGCGCGAGGACGAGGTCATCACCCCGCGCGGGGAGACCGTTCTTCGGAGCGGGGACGTCCTGACCGTGTTCTCGCAGTCGGGGGTGCAGGACGCCCTGCTCGAGGCGGTCACCGGCGTCTCGGCGACCCGCTGATCGGGGCCGGATTTCGCAAAAGAAAATATATTCCTCGTGTGTTTTCGATAGCTGAGTATGACTGCAGAGAGTTTTTGAATGCGGAGTGGCAACCACGGTCGTGGTAGAGAAGACCCGCACCCTCGATTTCAAGATCGCGTTCGCGCTCGGTCTCGGGACCATGATCGCCGCCGGCATCTTCTCGCTGTCCGGACGGGCGGTCTACGAGATCGGTTCGAGCGCCGTCATCGCGTTCGTGATCGCCGCCCTCATCGCGGGCGTCACCGCCGCGAGCTACTCCGAGTTCGCCTCGATCTACTCCGAGAACGGCGGCGGCTACCTCTTCTCGTCGCGGACCTTCGAGAACGAGTACCTCCTGTTCGGCGTCGGGGCGTCGCTCTTTATGGGCTACTGTGCGACGACCGCCTTCTATCTGGGGACGATGGACCACTGGGTCGAGCAGTTCGTCTTCGGGCCGCTGCTCGAACTGCTGGGACTGGGCGGAATCCACCTCCCGGGCGGGGTCTGGGGGATCCTCACCGCGCTCCTGCTGGGCACGCTCAACGCGAGGGGGACCGAGGAGAGCGGCACCTTCCAGTTGATCGTCACCGGCGCGAAGGTCGCCGTCCTCTTCGCGTTCATCGGCGGGGCCGTCGCCTACGCCGGTCCGACGCAGGCGACGGCCACGTTCGTCGCGCAGTTCCAGTTCGGCGACCCCGCCGGCACCGTCTCGATCGCCGCGCTGGCCTTTATCACCTTCTTCGGCTTCTCCGCCATCGCGGCCAGCGCCGGCGAGATCATCGAGCCCCGGGAGACGGTCCCGAAGGCCATCGCCGCCTCGATCGTCACCGTCACCGTCCTCTATACGTTCGTCATCGTCGCGATGGTCAACGCTCCCGTCGACGACTCGGTGCTGCGGGCGGGCGAGACGGCGATGGGGACGGTCGCCGCCTCGTTCATGGGCCCGGCGGGCCAGGCGCTCATCGTCGCGGGCGCGATCTTCTCGATGGTCTCGGCGTCGAACGCCTCGATCCTCGCCGCATCGAGCATCGGCGACCTGATGGGGCGCCAGGGCCAGGCGCCACGGCCGTTCTCGCGCATCCACCGGCAGTACAACACGCCCTTCTGGAGCATCGTCGCCGTCACGGCGACAATCGTGGCGCTGATCGCGGTGTTCGTCGGGCTATTCCCCGCCGAGGGCGGGCTCTCGGGCGCGGTCCCGTTCGCGCTCGGACTCGACGGGCTGACCGGCTTCGCGAACGTGAACCTGCTCGCGCCACTGGCGGTCGTCAACGTCGCGTTGATCGTCAGTCGCCGACGGTTCCCGGACATCGAGCGCCCCTTCTCGGTGCCGGCCTCGCCGTGGCTGCCAATCGTCGGGATCCTCGCGAACCTCGCGCTGATCACCAACCTGCCGCCGATCGGCATCGTCGCCGCCGTCTTGGTCGAGGTGACGCTGGTCGGCGCCTACCTCGTCTGGGGCGGTGCCCTCGATCGCGAGGAGTTGGTCGACCGGGCGGTCACGGCCCGGCGGGTCACCGCCAACGGCAGCGACGGCCAACGGATCGAGACCCCCGGGGTTCCCTCGACCGGCGACGGGTCGGCCTCGCTCGACGACGCGGAGATCGATCCGTCGGTCGCTCGGGCCGAGTCGGTTCCCGAGGACCGCTACGAGGTGCTGGTCCCGATCGAGCGACCCGGCCGGGCGGCCTCCTACGCCCGGCTGGCGGCCGACGTCGGTCGACTCTACGGCGACGATCCGGTCGTTCGCCTGCTCAACGTCACGGAGATCCCCGAACAGACCGAGAGCGCCGCGCTCGTGGACACCGCGGTCGAGCGTGTCGACCGGATCGAGGAGGAACTCGGCGACGTTCGGGCGGACCTCGAGGCGACGGTGCTCGTCGAGGGCCACATCAGCCGCGACGTCGCGTTCGACGTCCTCACGACCGCCCGCGAGGAGTCCGTCGACCGGATCGCCATGGGCTACCCGGAGGACCGACCGGACATCACCGAGGCGATCGAGTACAAGGCCCCCTGTGACGTGCTGTTCGCCAGCGGGGTGGACGCCCCGCTCGACGTCTCGACGATCACCATCGGGGTCGGCGGCGGCCCCCACCACGACCACCTGCTCGACGTCGCGAGTCGACTCGCTCACCGGGGGACGACGGTCCACGTCGTCAACGTCGAACCGACCGGGACGAGCGGCACCCCGGAGGACGTCGGGCGGACGATCGAGCGCTTCGACGAGCGTGACAGCGTCGAGGTACACACGGTCGCGAGCGACGACGTCGCGGACGCGCTGGTCGACGTCGCGACCGACGTCGGCGGGCCGTTGCTCGTCGGCGCCTCGCGCAACCGGGTGTTCCGGCGGTTCGTCTTCGGCAGCAACGCCGACCGGGTGGTGCGTCGGTCCGCGGGGCTCGACCTCCCGGTGCTCGTCTACGCCAGCGAGACCGGGATCCGCGGTCGCCTCCGCTCGGCGCTGTTCACCCCGTATCGCTACTTCCTCAAGCTGGGTCGGGGCTCGCGCCGGCGGGGCCAGTCGGCCGACGAAACGGCGGACTGATGGGGAGTATCGTAGCCGGCCGGAGCCACGGCGCGTCCTCGACGGGGACGGTGTTCGAGTCCCACCGCGGGCACCTCTGTACGTCTACGAGACTCCCTATGAGGGCCCGGAGATCGAACCGTGAACCCGCACCGTTTTCCCCGACGGCCTCGATTCGGGGACATGCCCGGACTGTACTACGAGGAGTTCGAGGTCGGCGAGACGATCGATCACGGGAAACGGCGGACGATAAGTGAGTCGGACAACCAGCGCTTCTGCGACATGACGATGAACCAGCAGCCGCTCCACCTCGATAGCGAGTTCGCGTCCGGTACCGAGTTCGGCGAGCGCCTCGTCAACGGCCTCTACACCATGTCGCTCGCGGTCGGGCTGACGATCCCCGAGACGACCGACGGGACGATCGTCGCCAACCTCTCGTACGACGACGTCTCGCACCCTGCGCCGGTGTTTCACGGCGACACGATCCGCGCCCGGTCGACGGTCACCGAGAAGCGCGAGACGTCCGACGGCGAGCGCGGCGTCGTCACCATGCACGTCGAGGTCCTGAACCAGGACGACGAACTGGTCTGCGAGTTCGACCGGACCGTCCTCTCGCTGAAGGCTAGCTCACGGTGACGATCAACGCGGCGTTGATCAGCGAGGCGATCGTCCACGGGACCGCGAGCCCCAGCGGGACGATCGCGGTGTACTCAGTCGGAAGGACGGCCCGCCCGGCGAGTCCGACCCCGAGCGCGAACAGTTTGAGCGCGCCGAGCGCGGCGTAGCCGACCCGTTCGAGCGCGAACCGCGCGATCGGATTCCCCTCGACGAGGCCCCGTTCGATCCCGTGATACGTGAGGACGATGTCGGCGACCATCGACACGACGGCGGCCCCCCAGAGCAGCGACTCGTACCCCGAAAGCGTCTCCCAGACGCCCACCTCGTGCGTCGACATCAGACGACTGGTTCGGAAGGTATCGATATTGTTATCAATCAGCTATATCCTTTCGAGAGGGTCCCTAAAACCGAGGGTTCGTCGCCCGCTCACGTGCCGGCAGCAGCTCTATTCCCGTCGCAGCCGACCGCCGACACGTGAGTCCTACAGCCCTCACCACCGGCTGCTCGTCGGTCCGTGGAAGTACATGGTCTGGCTGGGACACGTCCTCCCCGACGGGGCGCACGATCGGGTCATGGAACTGCTCAAACGGCTGCCCTGAACGACGGATTCCGAACCGCGATCGCCGGGATTCCGGCCTCAGAGGACCGTCCCGTGTTTCTTCTCGGGCAGGTCCTTCTCGAGGCCCTCGTAGAAGGCGAAGCGATTGACCAGTTCCTCGCGCAGGTCGCTCGGGGGGACGATGTCGTCGATCACGACCTCGCTGGCCATCCGGTGGACGTCGATGTCCCTCCTGTATTCCTCGCGGAGTTCGGCCTCGCGTTCGGCGCGTTCCTCGGGGTCGTCGATCGCGTCGAGCTTGTTGCGGTAGACGGCGTTGATCGCCGCCTCCGGACCCATGATGGCGATCTCGCCGGAGGGAAGCGCGATCGTGCTCTCGGGGTCGTACGCGGGCCCGCTCATCGCGTAGATTCCCGCGCCGTAGGCCTTCCTGACCACCACGCACTGCTTGGGCACCGTCGCCGAGGAGGTCGCGTAGATCATCTTCTTCCCTTTCTCGAGGATGGCGTCCTTTTCCACCCCGGAGCCGGCCATGAACCCGGGGGTGTCACACAGATAGAGCAGCGGAACGTCGTAGGCGTCGGACTTCCAGATGAACTCCGCGGCCTTCTCGGCGGCGTCGGGGAAGATCGCGCCCGCGCGGTGGTTCGGCTGGTTGGCGATTATCCCGACGGGCCGGCCGTCGATCCGGGCGTAGGCGGTGATGATCTCCGCCCCGTAGTCGGGTTTGAGTTCGAAATAGGAGCCGCGATCGACGACCCGCTCGATCACCTCACTCATGTCGTAGCCCCGATTGGGCTCCTCGGGGACGACCGAATCGATCCCCTCGGGCGAGCGTTTGGGCGGCTTCGACTCCCGTTTCGGGGGTTTCTCGCCCGCCTTGTCGGGCAGGTACGTGATGAGTTGGGAGACGAGGTTCCGGGCGTGGTCCTCGTCGCGGGCGACCAGATCGGCGCTCCCGGAGTGTTCGGCGTGGACCGCAGGCCCACCGAGGTCCTGCATATCGATCTCCTCGCCGGTGACCATCCGCACCATTCTAGGACTAGCTATCGCCATCGCGCTCATCCCCTCGACCATCACGGTGAAGTCGGCGAACACGGGGGTGTAGGCCGCGCCCGCTATGCAGGGCCCGTACAGGACGCAGATCTGGGGAACCCTCCCCGAGAGCATCGAGTGGTTGTAGTAGTATTTCCCGATCCCTTCCCTGTTGGCGAAGAAGCCCCGCTGCTGGTCGATCCGTCCTCCAGAAGAGTCCATCAGATACAGGACGGGTTTCCCGCTCTTGAGCGCGCGCTGTTGCATCCGGAGGAACTTTTCCACACCTTTGCCGGCCATGCTGCCGGCCTTCACGGTGAAGTCGTTGGCCATGAAGTGGACCTCGCGGCCCTCGAACTCCGCGGCTCCCGTGAGCAGGCCGTCGGCCGGCAGGCGGTCGTCGGCGTCGAACTCGGCGAACTTGCCGTCCTCGAACAGGGGTCCGTCGGGGAACCACAGGTCGAGGCGGTCGCGGACGAACAGTTTGCCCTGCTCGGGGAGGCGTTCCCTGTACTTCTCCGGGCCACCACGCTCAATGTCCTCGATCTCCTCCCTGAGCAATCGCTCGCGCTCGGTCGGCCCGAGGTCGTCCTCGTACTCGACGACGGCCTCTTGGATCGCCGTCGGCTCGTCGTCGTCGCCGACGTAGACTTCCACTTCGCCGTCGACGTGCTCCGCGAGGGCGGCGGCGATGGCGGAGGCCTCCTCCTCGCTCGCGTCCGCGCTGATCCGGACGTTCATACCTCGTTTGCAACGGGCGATTTGAAACCGTTTTCCATTGAGGATCGGCTCTGACCCCGACGGCCGAACGGTCGCTGTGAACGTGCCTCCGACCGGCGCGAACCATCGGCACCGCGATCGCCGACCACCTCGAGCGCGCCCGTCGGGCGATCGGCTACGAGCCGCGCGCCGAAGGAGTGGGGCGAACCCCCGTAGTGTCACCACTTTTTAGTGAGTCGCCGTAATTAGATATAATTACGATGGTGCACGGACACGCGGACGGCGAGCGCGTCTCGCGTCACGACCTGCTCCTGGGGCTGATCCCGAGCGTCTACGCCGTCGGCTTGGCCGCTCAGGCGGTGCTCTCGGTGTCCCTGCCCGTGGTGCTGGTTCTCTCCTCCCTGATCGCGGCGACGGGGCTCGTCGACGCGCTCCTCGTCCACCCGCCGGCGTAGGGTTCGGTACCGATCGCCGAACGGCAGTCGCAAGACCAACGTTTAGGCGGCGTCGGCGATCACGTCCGACCCGAACGATTCTACCTATGAGCACCGCTACACACGACCTCCACGATCGGATCGAGACGGTAGCGCGCGCGTCGGCCGACCGGACGAGCCTCGTCACGGTGGCGATCCCGCCCGAGGAGGACCTCGAGGCGGTCCGAAACCGGATCGAACGCGACCACTCCGAGTCCGAATACGGCGACTCGGGGCCGACCAACCGGCACGTCGAGGAGGCCTTAGAGGAGCTTCGAGGCGTGTTGCGGGAGTACGACGCGACCCCCGAGAACGGCCTCGTCGTCTACGTCGGCGTCGTCGACGAGGAGCTGGTCGAGTACGTCTTCGACGACCTCCCAGCGCCGATCGACGGGTTCGTCTACGAGCAGGCAAACAAGTTCGACACCGCGCCCCTCGAGAGCATGACCTCCCCCTCGGCGACGTACGGCCTGCTTGTTGTCGAGCGCGGCGGGGCCGCCCTCGGACGGCTCGAAGGCGAGGAGGTCGTCCCGGTCGAGACCCTGGAGAACGAGGTGGCCGAGGAGACGCCCTCGCTCGACAGCGCGCCCGAGGAGGCCGAGGGCGGGGCCCTCGAGGACCGACAGGCCGAGTGGAAGGAGGGCTTTTTCGACGACGTGGCGGACGCCGCCGAGCGGGCGTTCCTGGGCGATGAGTCCGTCGACGAACTGCTCGTCGGCGGCACCGAGATCACCGTCGAGGAGTTCACCGGCGACGACCGGCTCGACCACCGGCTTCGCGAGAGGGTCGCCGGCACCTACACCGTCGAGTACGCCTCCGAGCAGGGCCTCAGACAGCTCGCCGAACGGGCTGAAGACCACCTCACCGAGGCCGAGGACCTGCCCGCACGCGAGGCGCTCGACGAGTTCTTCGAGCGGGTCGACACGGGCGAGGAGGTCGTCTACGGGCGCGAAAACGTGGACGAAGCGCTCACCTACGACGCCGTCGAGACGCTGCTGCTCGCCGAGTCGGTCCCCGCCGAGGAGGCGAGCGAACTGGCCGAGCGCGCCGAGGAGATCGAGGCCGAACACGTGCTCGTCCCGACGGGGATCGAGCGCGGCGAGCAGTTCGAGGAGGCGTTCGGCGGCTACGGCGCGCTGTTGCGCTTCGAGATCGAATAGTCGACATCGTCCCTTCGCGAGAATCGGAAAACGGCTTGTGCGATGGTTTCGGACGGGGAGAGCTTGTCGAGTCCGTCGACCATCGCACGCCGTGAAGCCGCAAACTACAGGTCGGGAAACTCCCGTTGGTACGCCGTCCCCTCGAGGCGATCCTCCCGAAGCGGCCAGAAGGCCAGAAGCGTTGCGGTCTCTCCCTCGACTGCTCGCGAGGTGTGAGGGATCTCGGGAGGGATCGCCAACGTGTCGTAGGGTTCGAGTTCGACCCGCTCGCCGTCGACGAGGAAGTCGAGGCGTCCCTCGACGAGCATGTTCATCTGTTCGTACGGGTGCGTGTGGGGCTCGCCATCCGGCTTTTCGGGACCGATCCGGGAGAAGCCGAGCATCTGATCGATACCGCGAAAGACGACCTGTTCGAAGCCCGGTTCCTCGCGATACGGCGCGATCTCCCGCAGATCGTATACGGCCGGAATCGCGGACGGGTCGTAGTCGCGTGGCATGTGAGTACCTTCCGCGTGCGCCAGATAAACGTGCCCGTTCCGTCCGCGGGCACCGGGACGAACGGCCGGACGGGAACGCCCCTACTGTCCCGTTTCGTCCGTTTCGGACGGGATCAGTTCAGCGCGTCCTCGAGCCGGTCGATCAGTTCGGTCGAGCCGACGTGGACCGGGACGCGGTCGTGGAGGGCGTCGGGTTCGACCTCCAGAAGCGAGCGCTCCCCGTCCGAGGAGCGCCCGCCGGCGGTCTCGACGATGTACCCCACTGGATTGCCCTCGAACTGGAGGCGGAGTTTGCCCTCCGGGGCGGACTCGAGCGCGGGATACGCGAAGACCCCGCCGTAGGTCAGCACCTGGTTGACGTCGCCGATCATCGATCCTCCATACCTGAGTCTGAGGCTCTCGTCGCACTCTATCTCGCGGGCGTACTCGTCGAAGGAGTCGATCCAGTCCGGTACTCGGCCGCCGAAGCCGTAGACCGAGGGCTCGTCGGGTAGCGTGAGGTCCTCGCGGACCGCCTCCCGCTCGCCGTCGGTCACGACGTACTCGGTGACCTCGCCGTCTGCGGCGGCCGCCATCGTCGTGATCGGGCCGTAGAGCACGTAGGCGGCCCCAACCAGTTCGTGCCCGGCGGCGGGCATCGGGGCGTCGTAGATCCCGACGATGGTGCCCATCGTGTTGTTGGGCTTGAGGTTCGAGGAGCCGTCCAGCGGGTCGACCGCGATCGAGAGGCCCTCGCCCGTATCCACGGCCTCCGCGGTCTCCTCGCTCGCGTACTGGCCGACCCCGTCGATCGCGCCGAGGCGCCCCTCCAAGAGGTCGTCGGCGTAGTCGTCGGCCGCGAGTCGCAGTTCGCCGCTGGGGTTCTTTCCGGCGGTCTCGGTCCGCCGACCGGGGAGGGCGGCGCGGATCTCGGGTGCGGTGCGGGCGACCGTCTCGAAGACCTCCTCGACGACGTTCGAGCGATCACGATCCATCAGTCGTCGGAGGGGGCGGCCGCCTCGGTCGCCGCGAGCGCGTCGTCGGCGCTCGCGCCCTCGAAGATGACTTCTTCGAGCGCGTCGAGCAGCGCCGTGGGGTTCTCGCGCTGGAAGACGTTTCGCCCGACGGCGAGCCCCGAGGCCCCGGCGTTGATCGCGCTCTCGACGGTCTCGAGGAAGTCCCTGTCGCTCGCTTTCGACCCGCCGGACATCACGACCTTCGTCTTGCCGGCCATCGCACAGGCGTTTTCCATCGCCTCGGACGACCCGGGGTACTTCACCTTCGTGATGTCCGCGCCGAGTTCGAGCCCCAGACGGGTGGCGTACGAGATCACGTCGGGCTTGGTGTCGTTCTTCAGTCCCTGTCCCCGCGGATACGACCACATGACGACCGCCATGTCCTCCTCGCGGGCGCTCTCCTGGACGTCGCGGAACTCCTCCGCCATCTCGACCTCGTGGTTCGAGCCCCCGTAGAGGGTGAAGCCGACCGCGTCCGCACCCAGTTCGGCGGCGTACTCGGGCGAGCAGTTCACCGCCGAGTCGTGTTCGCCCATCCAGAGGTTCGACGTGCCGTTGACCTTGAGCAGGAGGTTCACGTCATCGGCGTAGGAGGGGTAGTACGCCTCGGCGATCCCCTTCTGGACGGCGACCGCGGTGACCGCGTCGTGGGTAGCGACCTCGAAGATCCGCTCGGGGTCCATCGTCTCGGGGACGGGTTCGAAGTCCACGGGACCGTGCTCGAGACCGTGGTCGTAGGCGAGAATCAGTACCTTCCCATCGCGGACGATCGGGGAGTCGGAAAGCGGGAGCATTCGTGTGGGAATCCGGCGACCTACTATAAGAAACTACTGCCCGTCGTCCGTCAGCGATACGGGGGGTAGCGGCCCGCTAACGAACGATTCCGGCGAATTCGGGACGGGGAACTAACTCCGAAGATAGTAAACCCCGTCCGGCACGCTTAGGACCTCCCCGGGTGAAGCGATCCCATGACCATCGAATCGGTCGAGCGGATCGGCGTGGTCGGTGCGGGAACCATGGGCAACGGCATCGCACAGGTCTGTGCGCTCAACGGCTACGAGGTCGTGATGCGCGACATCGAGACGGAGTTCGTCGAGAACGGTCTGGAGGCGATCGACGACAGTCTGGAGCGGTTCGTCTCGAAGAATCGACTGAGCGAGGAGGAAGCCGAGAGTGCTAAAGAACGGATCACCGGCACGACCGACCTCGACGACCTCGACGACTGTGACCTCGTGATCGAGGCCGCCGTCGAGAAGATGGACATCAAACAAGAGATCTTCGCCGACCTCGAGGCGATCACGGACGAGGACGTGATCCTCGCGACCAACACGAGCACGCTCTCCATTACGACGATCGCGAGCGCGACGGATCGGGAGGATCGGGTGATCGGGCTTCACTTCATGAACCCGGTGCCGATCATGGAGGGCGTCGAGGTGGTCGTCGGCGAGAAGACGGGCGAGGAGACGGTCGAAACCGCCCACGCGCTCGCCGAGGACCTCGGCAAGACCACCTGGGAATCCGACGACAAACCCGGCTTCGTCACCAACCGGATCCTGATGCCGTGGATCAACGAGGGCATCCGGGCGTACGACGAGGGCGTCGCCTCGAAGGAGGACGTCGACCGCGGGATGGAACTCGGGACGAACGTCCCGATGGGGCCGCTGACGCTCGCGGACCACATCGGACTCGACATCTGTCTCGACGCCAGCGAGACGCTCTACGAGGAACTCGGCGACCGGTACAAACCCGCCTACCTCCTGAAGCGGAAGGTCGACGCGGGCGATCTCGGCAAGAAGACGGGCAGGGGCTTCTACGAGTACGAGTGAGCGACGACGAACCGAGCGAACGCGACCTCGCCGGGGCGCTGTACCGGGAACTCGAAGCGACCGAGGGCCTCCCGATCGATCCCGTGGCCAACCGGTGGCTCGGCGAGGCGCAGGCGGTCGCCCGGGAGATCCGAGGTGACGTCTCCCCCGAGGTGCGCCGCGAGGGGGCGACGGACGTCGTTCGACTGTTGGAATCGATCGAGGAGACGGACGACGAACGGGCGGACGAACGCGTCGAGCGGGCGCTCGCGCTGGCGGAACGGTTCGCTCAGGCCTGATGGAACGGCCGTTCGGCGACCGTCGTGCGGAGGTCGCCGACGGCGGCCCGATCGGACTCGCCGAGCATCCGGGTGACGATCGCGCTGACCTCGCTTCGCGAGACCTTCACGCCCCGCTCGGAGAGGGCGTCCTCCGGCCGGGCGGAGAGTTCGCGTAGGGTGCCGACCGCGAGCAGGTAGGGGATCGCCCACGCGGCCAACCGGTTGCCCTCGACCTCGGGGAGGGTCTCGAGGTAGCGCTGGGCGTCGTCGAGGAAGGTCCGTGCGTGGTCCGCGGTTCGTCTCACGACCGCCTTCGATCCGTCCGCGTGCTCCTCGGCGAGCACGCGCTCCTGCGGGACGCCCTCCGCGTCGAGCCACGCCGCCGGCAGGTAGACGTTGTCCTCCTCGCGGTAGTCGTCGTAGACGTCCTTCGAGATGTTCACCAGTTGGAGCAGGAGTCCGAACGATTCGGCGGTGTCGTAGAGGGTTCGCTCGACGGAGCGATCGACCCGCTCGACGCTCTCGGCGTCCCCGGGGGGGCCCGTGTTTCGACAGATGAGGTTGGTGATGAGGACGCCCACGGTGCCCGCGGCGTAGTAACAGTACTCCTCGAGTTCCTCGCGTGTCGCGATCCTGAGCCCCCCGTGATCCGCGTAGCGCTCGACGAACAGCGCCATCCCCGAGACGAGTTCGAGGACGGGCGGCCGGATCGCCTCCGTGACCGATTCGGGCTGGCGCTCGAAGGTCCGGACGACGCGGGGCGCCTGGGAGACCACCGTCCAGTCCGCGGTGCGCTCGCCGTCGTCGGGGATCCACCCGGAGACCGCCTCGGTGAACGACTCGACCCCCGTCGGGTCCGTCGGATCGAGGACGGCGTGGTAGGTCCGAAGCAGCGTCGCCTGCGTCTCCGGCGGGATGTGACGGGCGTCCTCGACGGTGTCGGCGATCCGACAGAGGAGGTAGCCCACGCAGATGTACGACGACATGGGCTCCTCTAGCACGTCGATCGTCAGCGCGAACGTCCGTGAGACGCCGTCTACCGCCTCGTGACACCATTCGAGGTCGGCGGTCGCCTCTGGCAACGAACTCGGGGAGGATCCAGACATAGCCGTTGTCCGTCCTATGGGTCGGAGACAAAAAAACCCACAGGACCCGGCGTGAGCCGTCAGAACCTTTAGGACTGTCCCCTCCCAGAGGACAGGATATGGGATTCAAACGGCTGCTCGGTCTCGGATCGAAGCGCCTGCGCGCGCTCACCATCCTCGCCGCGGCGGGAAAGGCCCTCCGCAAGGGTCGCCCCCTCCGAGGGGCCGGACTGATGGTGGTCGCGGCGCTCGCGTGGAAGTACTTCCTCGTCGCGATGGTCGCGGAGGCCCTGCTGGGTGCGCTCCGGGGGGACGACTCGAAGGACGATCCCGACGCCCCCTCGTCCGAACCCGAAACATAAAGCATCGACCGGGAGGATTCGAAGTATGGACTTCAGCCTCTCCCCCGAACAGAAGCAGATCCGCGAGATGGTCGCGGAGTTCGTCGACGAGGAGATCGAACCCCGAGCGAGCGAGATCGACGAAACCGACGAGTTCCCCCACGACCTCGTGCGCGAGATGGGCGAACTCGGCCTGATGGGGATGCCGTTTCCCGAGGAGTACGGCGGCGCGGGCCTCGACTACCACTCGTACGCGATCGGCCTCGCGGAGATCTCGCGGGGGTCGGGCGGCCTCGGAACGGTCGTCGCCGCCCACACCTCGCTCGCGGGCAACATGCTCTACGAGTTCGGCAGCGAGGAACAGAAGGAGACGTACCTAGCGCCGCTCGCCGAGGGGCGGGAGGTGGGCGCGTTCGCGCTCTCGGAGGCCGGCGCGGGCAGCGACGTGCCCGCGATGGAGACGCGCGCGCAAAAGGAGGGCGACGAGTACGTCGTCGACGGCGGGAAGCTCTGGATCTCGAACGGGTCGGTGGCCGAAACGATCACGCTGTTCGCGAAGACGGATCCCGACGCCGGAAACGGGGGGATCTCCTCGTTCATCGTCCGGCCCGAGGAGGACGAGGGCTTTTTCGTCGAGGGAACGGAGCACAAACTCGGCGACAAGGGCTGTCCGACCGCCGAACTCCGATTCGACGGGATGCGACTCCCCGAAACCCGCCGGATCGGCGAGGAGGGCGAGGGGTTCGTGCAGGCGCTGAAGACCCTGAACGGCGGACGCATCACCATCGCCGCCCGCGGGGTCGGCCTGGCGCAGGCCGCGCTGGACGACGCACGCGAGTACGCGAACGAGCGCGAGCAGTTCGGCCAGCCGATAGGGGAGTTCCAGACGATCAAACACAAGCTGGCGGACATGGACACCAAGTTGAGCGCCGCCCGCCTGCTCATGCATCAGGCGGCGGATCGGAAGATCCGCGGCGAGGACTTCATCAAGGAGGCCGCACAGGCGAAGCTCTATTCGAGCGAAATAAGCAGGGAGGTCGCGAACGAGGCGATCCAGATCCACGGCGGGTACGGCTACACCACCGATTTCGACGTCGAGCGCTACTACCGCGACGCCAAACTCAACGAGATCTACGAGGGCACCAGCGAGATCCTCAGGAACACGATCGGCGACAAGGTGCTGGACTGATAGGGTCGTTCGTCACTGTTTTCAGCCACCCTCAGCAGCGGCGGGTTTCGCGGGGCGAAACGGACGATGGAGCATCGATGCCGGGAGAGAAGTACGAACGACCCCCTGACTCGGCTCAGTCGCGACTCGTCGCCGAACGCTCGACGTTCGACCACCATCCTCGATCACGGATCGCGAGCAGGAGCTGTGAGACGACCGAAAGCAGGGGGAGTTCGAGCAGCGGGCCGATCACGAGCGCCAGCGGGATCAGCGGCTCGTCGGGAAACGCGACGACCGCGATCGCGAGCGCCGTCGGGGAGTTGCGCGAGAGGATCGTGCAGTCGAAACACGCGACCTCCTCGTAGGAGAACTCGAGGGCGCGCCCGATACCCAGTCCGAGGAGGAAGTTGACGACGTAGAAGGCGAGAACGGGCAGGGCGATCAGCGCGAGGACGCCCGGCTCCTCGAGGACGACCTCGCCCTGCGAGGCGAACATCGCGGCGATCGCCAGACAGAGAAAGAGGATCTGAATCGGGGCCAGCCGCGAGATCACGCGCCGGTCGAACCACTCCCTCCCTCGCGTTCGGATCGCTCCCCGCCGGGCGAGGGTCGCGGCGGCCAGCGGCACGACGAGCACGAGGAGGACGCTTTCGACCAACAGATCGAGCGGCAGCGAGACGAGCGCGCCGGCGAAGACGTAGAGATAGACGGGCAGGAGGAGGAGTTGGAGGACGAGGTTGTAGGGGAGGAGCGAGGTCGCGAGCGGGACGTCGCCGCCAGCGATGTCGGTGAAGACGAGATACCAGTCGGTACACGGCGTCACCATGAGCATGATCAGGCCGACCCAGAGCGCGGGCTGGTCCCGGAGGAAGAGCGCGCCCAGACCCACCGCCAGAAGCGGGTTCCAGACGAAGTTGACCGCGAGGCTCGTCCCGACGACCCGCCGGTTGCGAAACGCGTTCCGCAGGCTCGAGAGCGGTATTTGAGCGAACGCGCCGAACAGCATGGCCATCAGGAAGACGAGTATGAGCGACTCGGCGAGCGCCGGCACGCCCGGAACCTGCCCGGCGGCGAGCCCCCCGAGGACGGCGAGGATCACGAGCACCGTCTGGTACTTCTCGAGGAGGTCCATCCGCCGGGTCTCGGGGCCGGGAGCGGATACCGGTTCGGATCCCGACCGACAGGTTCGCCTTCCCGACCCGCGAACGGGGGGTATGGCCGAAACCGACGGGGTGACCGCCGAGTACCACGAGACCGACGCCGAGCGCGTCCTCGAACTCGAACGCGAGGGACGACTGGTCGAGATCGCGCAGAATCGCGAGGGCTACGCGATGCTCGCGGTTCGGGAGGGGGGCGACGAACTCGAACGGTACTACGGCTTCGACATGGCGCTGGATCACGCCGCAGAACTCCTGGAGACCGACCCGAACGACCTCCCGGTTCCCGAGGCCGCGACGGACATGGGGATGTAGGTCGAAGATCGGTGAGTTCCGGCAGTCCTATAGTCGTCCCTCGTCTAGGGGCGACGATGACAGGTGTTCGAATCGCTGGCACGGGTCATACGCACTTCGGCCAGTTCCCCGAGCGGACCGGCCGGGATCTGTTCGCCGAGGCCAGCGGCGACGCGATCGAGACCGCGGGAGTAGAGCGTGGAGAGATCGAGGCGCTGTTCTACGGCAACTTCATGGGCGAACTCGCGGAGGACCAGGGCCACCAGGGCCCGCTGATGGTGGAGATGGCGGGGATCCGCGCGCCGGCCACGCGCTACGAGAGCGCGTGTGCATCGAGCGGGGTCGCGGTGCGGGAGGCGGTCAAGAACGTCCGCAACGGCGAGGCGGACGTCGTCCTCGTCGGCGGAACCGAGCGCATGACCAATCTCGGGACGGCGGGCGCGACGAAGGCGCTCTCGATCGCCGCCGACGAACTGTTCGAGATCCGCGCGGGGATGAACTTCCCCGGCGCGTACGCGCTGATGGCACAGGCGTACTTCGCCGAGTACGGCGGCGACCGGGAGGACCTCGCCCACATCGCGGTGAAGAACCACGAGAACGCCCTCGAGAACGAACACGCCCAGTACCAGCGCGCGATCACCGTCGAGGACGTCCTGGAGGCGCCGCCCGTGGCCGAACCCCTCGGGCTGTACGACGCCTGCCCGATCACCGACGGCGCGAGCGCGATGGTGCTCGTCAGCGACGAGTTCGCGGAGCGCGAGGGGATCGACGCGCCCGTCTCGATCACGGGCACCGGACAGGGAAGCGACCGGATGGCGCTCGCCGACCGCGAGTACCTCGCCCGGACGCCCGCCGCCACCGCGGCGGCCGAGGAGGCCTACGCCGACGCGGGGATCGGCCCCGAGGACGTCGAGGTCGCGGAGGTCCACGACTGCTTCACGATCGCGGAGGTGCTCGCGATCGAGTCGCTGGGCTTCTTCGAACACGGTGAGGGGATCGGCGCGGCCCGCGCGGGCGAGACGACGCGCGACGGGCGGATTCCGATCAACCTCTCGGGGGGCCTGAAGGCCAAGGGCCACCCGGTGGGTGCGACCGGCACGAGCCAGATCATCGAACTCGCGAACGTCCTCTCGGGCGAACACGTGAACAGCGACGCCGTCCCCGACGCGCGGATCGGCCTCGCGCACAACGCCGGCGGCACCGTCGCGAGCACGACCGTTCACGTTCTGGAGGTCCAGTCATGAGCGAGCAGCGCGACGAGGGCTACGACGAGTGGATCGACGCGATCGATCGGGGCGAGGCCTACGCACTGGAGTGTTCGAACGGGCACGGCTCGCTCCCGCCCCGCCGGCTCTGTCCGGAGTGTGGCGACGCCGCTCTCGAAAAGCGAGCGCTCCCCGACAGCGGGACGCTCGACACCTACACGACGATCCACGTCGCGACCCCCGCGTTCGCCGAGGACGCCCCCTACACCGTCGCCATCGTCGACTTCGGCCTCGCCCGGCTGACCGGCCAGCTTCGCGGCGTCGAGGACCCCGAGGTCGGGATGCGACTCGCCGTCGGCGTCGAGGAGCGCGAGACCGAGGAGGAACCGCTACTCGTCTTCCGACCCGCGTAGTTCCTCTCGCACGATTCCGACGAACTCCCGGGGGTACTCGACGTGGGGCAGCAGGCGAGCGCGGTCGATCACCACGAGGCGGGCGTCGGCCGTCTCCGCGAGCGTGCGGCCCTGCCTGAGCGGCGTGATGTCGGCCTCGCGTCCCCAGACCAGCGTCGTCGGGACGTCGAGTTCCGCGAGTTCCCTCCCGAGGTCGATCGGGCGGTCGAGGAACCCACTGATAAAGGAGGCGGGCGCGTAGCGCGCACCGGGCTGGTGGGCGCTCTCCCACTCGTAGCCCAGTGTCTCGTCGGTGAGTTTCTCCACGTCGTAGTAGCCGTGATCCGCGCTGAAATACCGGATCGAGGGCTTGCTCGCGATCAGGTTATATAGACCAGTACCGACCACGGGGGCCCGAAGCAACGAGCGCAGGCGCGGGCGCTTCGTCGGCATCGTTTGTGCGGTCGGACAGATCAGCACGAGCCGCGAGAAGTCGGCCTCCGAGACGGCCTCGACGGCGTATGCCCCCGACAGCGAGGAGGCGACGCAGGTGGCGTCCTCGACCGTATCGCGCGCGAAGTCGCCGAGGAAGTCGGTGTAGAGCTCTCCCGAGTAGAGCAGCGGCGGCCTGTCGGAGGCGCCGAAGCCCGGCAGGTCGGGCGCGATCACGTGGAACTCCTCGGCCAGATCCTCGAAGACCTCCCCGAACTCGTGGCTGGAGGCGGCGGCGTTGATGCCGTGAACCAGAAGCAAGTCCGGGTCGCTCGGGTCGCCGCCCTCGGTGTACGAGACGTCCATCCCCCGCCAGCGATACGTGTGCTGGCGACCCGGGAGGGGCGCCGAGAGCGATCCGGCACGAGCGGCGAGCGTTCGGTTACCGGCAGCCGCGAGGCTGACGGCGGCCGCTGCACCACCGACGAGGCGTCGAAGTTTCATACCCGATCCATCGGCCGGAGGGGTCTTAACGCTGATCGACCGCGCTCAGTTCCGGGCCGACGCCTCCGCCTCCTCGCGTGCGAGACACTCCTTCAGTGGCTCGATGATCTCGTCGGCGACCGTGTAGGGATCGGTCTCGCGGGCGGCAATCCGGTCGACCAACTCCTCCATCCCGCCGCGGCGCTCGATCTCGCCCTCTAGAAGGTGACCGGCGTCCTCCCGGAGCAGGGTGCGCACCTCCTCGGCGTAGCGGGTGCGCGCTTTCTCCTCGAGGACGCCGGAGGTCTCGAGGAACTCGCGGTGGGCCGAAAACGCCGAGAGCAGGTCGTCGATGCCATCGCCGCTCGTGGCGACGGTCTCGACGATCTCGGGGTCCCACTCGCCCCGGTCGCGCCCTTCGAGCATCTCCGAGAGCTGTTTCACCGTCCGGTCGGCGCCGGGCATGTCGGCCTTGTTGACGACGAACACGTCGCCGATCTCGAGGATGCCGGCCTTGAGCATCTGGATGTCGTCGCCGCTTTCGGGCTGGACCAACACGGCGACCGTATCGGCGGTCCGGACGATGTCGACCTCGTTCTGGCCCGCGCCCACCGTCTCGACGATGATCCGATCGATCCCGAACGCGTCGAACGCCGTGATCGCGTCGCCGGTCGCCGTCGAGAGCCCACCCAGTTGGCCGCGGGCGCTCATCGAGCGAACGAACGTGTCCATGTCGCCCGTGGTCGAGGCCATGCGGATCCGGTCCCCGAGGACGGCACCGCCCGTGTACGGCGAGGAGGGGTCGACCGCGATCACGCCGACGGTGAGGCCCGCATCGCGGTAGCGCCGGGCGAGTTTGTCGACGAGGGTCGATTTACCGGCACCGGGGCTGCCCGTGATCCCGACCACCTCGGCGTCGCCGGTGTGTTCGTGGAGCGCGGCGACCAGGTCGCGGTAGCCCGGCGAGCGGTTCTCGATCTTCGTGATCGTGCGCGCGAGCGCGCGGTACTCGCCGTCCAGCAGCGCGTCGACGAGATCGCTCCCGTTCATCGCTCGGGGACGTTCTCGCGGACGAACTCGATCGTCTCTTTCATCGGCGTGCCCGGCCCGAAGATGGCGTCGACGCCCGCCTCCCGGAGGGGTTCCTTGTCCTTGTCAGGGATCACGCCGCCGACGATGATCAGCGTGTCCTCGAACGCGCCGTACTCCTTGAGTCCCGCGACGACCTTCGGCACGAGCGTGTTGTGCGCCCCCGAGAGGATCGATATGCCCAGCACGTCGACGTCCTCTTGCACGGCGGCCTGGACGATCTCGTCGGGCGCGTTGTGCAGCCCCGAGTAGATGACCTCGAAGCCGGCGTCCCGAAAGGCCCGCGAGATGACGTGTGCGCCCCGGTCGTGGCCATCGAGGCCGACCTTGGCGACGAGACACCGAATCGTCCGCTGGCCCTCTACGCTCACCGAGACCGCCTCCGATACGCGTTCATGCCCGTAGTTCCCCGCCGAGGACTTTCACTGTAACGGATGTCCATGATGGAGCCGACGCGTCCGCGGCGGCGAAACCGAACATGGTTTCGACTTTCGGACCGATACCTCGATTCGGTTTCAGCGAAACGTGATACGGATGCGGGCTATACGGACTCACAGTGGCCGTTTCGATCGAACTGATCGGGAACCGAGCGCTCGACCTCTCCCCGAGCGAGGTGACCGGCGCGGTAGGTGATTCGGTTACGGCACTTCCCATCGTCGTCGCGCTCGCCGCCCTCACCGAGATCTCCCTGCCCCACGTGCTGGTCGCCTTCGGCGTCTTCCAGATCGTCTGGGACGCGCGGTACGGCCTGCCGGTCTCGGTCGAGCCGATGAAGGCGCTCGCGATCGCCCGGGCGCTCTCGTACGGGGAACTCGCGCTCGTCGCGATCTCGCTCGGGAGCAGCGTGAGAGAGTCGTCGAACCTCCCGCTCTCGGTCGGGATCGGCCGGCTGGCGGTGGTCTGGAACGTCGGGATCGCCTTCGTGGCGGGGATCTGCGTCCACCTCGTCGTGAAGCGCTATCGCCGGGGCGCGTGAGTCCGACTCACACCGTCGGTCATACCTCCGGCCATCGCCGGTGGCGAAGACGGGCAATGGATGCGCTGGTGATACCGAATCGTGCCACAGACGGTCACAGTCCCACCACCGACGGTATCAGCGGTCGGTCGGGACGACGGCGGTCGACTGGAT
Organism: Halalkalicoccus sp. NIPERK01; assembly: GCF_030287405.1. Taxonomy (NCBI): domain Archaea; kingdom Methanobacteriati; phylum Methanobacteriota; class Halobacteria; order Halobacteriales; family Halalkalicoccaceae; genus Halalkalicoccus; species Halalkalicoccus sp. NIPERK01. Next base: position 28,662 of record NZ_JASVVV010000008.1, read on the forward strand.
CCACGCCCGGTCGTTCTCGGCGTCCTGGATCACCGCGATCGTCCGCGACTCGTGGCGGTACTCGCTGTACCGGTATCGTTCCCCCTCCCACGGGTTCTCGGTCGGTTCGTCGGCCACACCGCACCCTCGGTGAGGGCGTGTGATAAACTTTAACAAATCAATCCGTCCGCGGCAGGGCGTAGGCGCCGGCGACGAAGAAGACGAGTGCGAGCCCCGCGAGGACCGCCAGATCCGCGAGCCACGGCCCGCCGGAGACGGTGGCCTCGCGCACGCCCCGCGAGAAGTAGGTGAGTGGAAGCAGGTCGATGACCGGCCCCATCCACCCCGGCAGGAGCGTCGGCGGGACGAACGTCTCGGCGAGAAAGAGCATGGGCAGGGCGATCGTGTTGGCGGCGGCGATCACGCCGTCCTGGGAGTCCGCGACCCGGCCGAGGATCGCGCCGATGCCACAGAAGACGGCGGTGCCGACTCCGATGAACGGGACCAACAGGGGCGAGAGCGAGAAGGTGGCGTCGGTGAGCAGCCACAGCACGCCGATGAGGATCGCGCTCGCGATCCCGACGAGGATCGCGTTGACCAGCGTGTGCGCGAGCAGCCACTCGGTCCGAGAAAGCGGCGTCGTCGCCAGTTTCTCGAAGCGGTTTCCCTCGCGGTGGCGCGCGACGGTGCTCCCCACCCGCGACAGCGGCGTGAAGAGGACGACGACCGCGAGATACCCCGGCAGGTAGTACTCCGGCGGTTCGGTGAAGAGGCCGCCGCCCGTGGGATCGGTGGTGACGAGCGCGCCGAAGATCACGATCAGGATCACGGGGAAGAAGAAGGTGAAGAAGACCGCCGTCCGCCGACGGACGAACGAGTACCACGCGGCGACGAACTCCGCGCGGGTGCGCGCGTGCGAACTCATCGGGCACCCCCGGCCGTCGCCGGCTCCTCGGCGACCCGCTCGTCCGCGAGTTCGAGATAGACGTTTTCGAGGGAGGGCTGGGTCCAGGCGAGCGACTCGTACTCGATCCCGGCGCGTTCGAGCGCCGTCACTGCCTCGCCGATCCCTTCGGGACCGATCCCGTGGATCGTGAGTTCGTCCCGCGTGGCCGAGACCCGGTAGTCGGTTCCGGCGAGGGCGTCGGTCCCGGCGGCCGTCTCGACGACCAGCCGGCTCTCACCACCATGTGCGGCGACGAGCGCCTCCGGGGAGCCAACCTCGACGAGCCGTCCGTCGGCGAGGAGGCCGACCCGATCCGCGAGTTCCTCCGCCTCGGCCATGTCGTGGGTCGTGAGGAAGACGGTCGTCCCGCCGGCGGCGAGGTCGGCGATCAGGCTCCGGAGGTCCCGCCGGCCGGCGGGGTCGATCCCCGTCGTCGGCTCGTCCAAAAAGAGCAGGTCGGGGTCGTTGACCAGCGCCGTCCCCACGCAGATCCGGCGCCGTTGGCCCCCCGAGAGCGTCTCGTACCACGCGTCCGCGTCGGCGGCCATCCCCACCTCCGCCAGGACCGCCTCGACCGGCCGCGACTCGTCGTAGAGGCCGGCGTAGTACGCCAGCAGTTCACGGCCGGTGAGGCGTTCGGGCGGCGAGAACGCCTGTGGCAGGAGGGCGATGCGGTTCTCGTCGACCGCATCGGGCGGGGAGCCAAACACCGAAACCGCCCCGGAATCGGGCGTCGTGGTGCCGGTCAACGCCCGGACGAGCGTCGTCTTGCCCGCGCCGTTCGGGCCGATGAGCGCGAACACCTCGCCGCGCTCGACGGCGAGGGAAACGCCGTCGAGGGCGGTGGTGTCGCCGTAGCTCCGGGAGAGGTCCTCGGCGACGAGCGCGTGGTCCATGTCGGAGGGAGTGGCGAGGCCGCCCTAAGGGGTTCGATCCCCGGACGCTATCGCTACCGGCGCTGGTACCTGTTCCGAACCAGGATCGCCGCGGCGTTCATCGAGAGCATCACCGCGAGCAGGGTGACGACGCCGGCGGCGAGCACGCCGTACTGGAACTCCGCGCTCGGTTGGCTCGCCCACGTGAAGATCTGTCGGGGCATCGCGCTGAACCGGTCGAAGGGGCTCGACGGGGCGTTGAAGATGGTCGCGGCCGCGCCGATCATCAACAGGGGCGCGGTCTCGCCGATCGCCCGCCCGAGCGCGAGGATCGTCCCCGTCAGGATGCCGGGCACCGACGCGGGCAACACGACGTTGCGGACCGTCTGCCAGCGGGTCGCGCCCATCGCGTACGAGGCGCGGCGCTGGGAGTCGGGAACGCTCGCGACCGCCTCCTGTGCGGCGATGATGACGATCGGCAGGATCAACAGGCCGACGGTGAAGCCGCCGACGATGACGCTGCCGGTGGGCATACTGAGGGTTCGGATGAACAGCGCGAGACCCAACAGCCCGTAGACCACGGAGGGGACGCCAGCGAGGTTGCCGATGTTGATCTCGATCAACTCGACGAGCCGGTTGTCGGGGGCGTACTCCTCGAGGTAGATCGCCGCCCCGACGCCGACGGGGAACGCCGAGAGCGCGATGACGAGGACCATCATGACCGACCCGACCAGCGCCGGGTAGATCCCCGCCTCCTCGGGGAACCGGGAGGGGGCGCTCGTCAGGAAGCCCCAGTCGAGCCACGGGTCGGTCCCGGGCTGGCGGATCGCGAAGGCGTCGAGGGTGACGTAGACGAGCAGGATCGACACCATCAGGATCCCGAAGAGGGTGGCGCCGAGACAGAGCCCCTCGAAGAGCCGCCCGCGCCAGTCGACCCGCGCGCCGGCGGCGGTCCACTCCCGAGTTTCGCTTCCGGCCATCAGTCCTCCCCCCTCATCGGTACTCCTCCTGGTATCTGGCGGCGACTACATTGGCCGCGAGGTTCATGGCGAACGTGATCGCGAACAGCGTCAGCCCGATCGCGAAGAGGCTCCTGTAGGCGGTCGTCCCGCCCGAGACGTCGCTCGTCCCGAGTTCGACCATCGCGGATGTCATCGTCTGGCCCGAGCGAAACAGGGCGTCGGGAAAGCTCGCGAGATCGATCATCCGTGGGGTCTGGCCCATCGCGACCGTGACGATCATCGTCTCGCCGATCGCGCGGGACAGCGCGAGGATGAACGAGGAGAAGATCCCCGAGATCGCCGCGGGGACGACGATCCCCGTCGAGACCTCGAACTTCGTCGCGCCGAGCCCGTAGCCCGCGTTGCGCAGTTCGTCGGGCACGGCGCTCATGGCGTCCTCGCTGAGCGAGGAGACCATCGGGATGATCATCACGCCGACCATGATCGAGGCGCTCAGTACGTTGAACGTCGAGACGGGCAGGCCGATCGCGCCCAGCGCGGGCGTGATGTACGCCAGCGCGAAGTAGCCATAAACCACGGTCGGAATTCCCGCGAGCACTTCGAGGGCGGGTTTGATGGCCGAGCGCACCCCGGAACTCGCGTACTCCGAGAGGTAGATCGCCGCCCCGACGCCCGTCGGGAGGGCGATCAGTGCCGACAGGACAGTCACGAGCAGGGTTCCGCTGACCAGCGGCAGCACGCCAAAGGAGAGCGGCTCGATCGCGGGCGTCCAGTCGGATCCGAGAAAGAACGCCGCCGGCGAGACCTCGGTGAAGAAGTCGATCGCGTCGACCGCGAGCGTGAAGACTATCGCCCCGGTCACGAACACCGACAGGGCCGTACAGAGCAACAAGAGCCCCTCGATCGTGCGCTCTTTGAGCGAGCGATCCGCACCGCCCGCCAGGTCGAGCGTGTCGGTTTCAGTGCTCATCGGTCGGTTCGGACGCGCATTCGGTCGTTAGTTCCCCCCGGTGGCGTCCTCGAGCGTCGCGAGGCTCTCCTCGACGAGCTGCTCGTTCGCGGGGACGTAGCCCACCTCGCTGACCAGGTCGGACGAGGAGTTCTCGATGAAATACCGCATGAAATCGGCGACCGTCGAGTCCTGGAGGGACTCCTCGGCGGCGTAGACGAACAGCGGCCGGGACATCGGGTACGAACCGTCCTGTGCGGTTTCGAGGGACGGTTCGACACAGCCCTCGCCGCCGTCGATCTGGAGGCCCTTGATCGCGTCCTCGTTCTCCTGGTAGTAGGCGTAGCCGAAATATCCCAGCGCGTACTGCGAGCCCTGGATCCCCTGGACGATGATGTTGTCCTCCTCGGTGCCCTCGTAGTCCGAGCGGTGCGACCCCGCCTCGCCGATCACGTTCTCGGTGAACCAGTCGAACGTGCCCGAGGTCGAGGCCGGCCCGTAGAGTTCGAACGGTTCGTCGGGCCAGTCGGGGTTGACGTCCGACCAGTTCTGCGCCCCGTTGGGCTGCCAGATCTGGGCGAGTTCGTCGAAGCTCATGCAGTCGACCCAGTCGGCCTCGTTGTTGGCCGCCATCGTCAGCGCGTCGCTCGCGACCTGGAACTCGACCGGGGTGATCCCGTTCTCCTCGGCGGCCTGCTGTTCCTCCTCGCTGATCGGTCGCGAGGCGGTGTTGATGTCGGAGTTACCGGGGATGAAGTGATTCTCGAAGCCGCCGCCGCTGCCCGTCGAGTCGACCGAGATGCTCACGTCGTTCTCCCGTTGGTACTCCTCGGCCATCGCGGTCGCGATGGGGTAGACGGTGCTGCTCCCAGTGATGACGATGTCGCCCGAGCCACCGCCGCCACCGCCGCCCGATCCCGCGTTCGGGTTCTCGTCGCTCATACACCCCGCGACCGTGAGCGCGAGCGCGGACCCGCCGGCCGCGAGAACGTTCCGCCGCGACACCCTCCCGGTTCGCCCGTCGATTGGATCGTCCGTCATCACGCGGAGCATTCGTCGGACGGGGGAAATATCATGCTATGAGCAATATATATTCGACAACACCTATATACTCGGCTATGCTCACCAACCGAGACGTGGGCAAACGATACCTCTCGGCCCCGTTCCCTGCCTGTAGATGATCAGCAGCCTATCGAAAACTCTCAGCAGCGGATCGGTAAATCGACACGAGATCGAATGCTGTGTTTCTACTCTGAATATATAGTATTCAAACCGGTCGATGGGAACGGCGTCGAGCGACCGGGCCGCCGGGTGGATCGGGGGTCACATCCCGAAGGAATGGCCGGGACGGTGAGGGTTTAGGTGATCGAGTCGACAGGGGGCGTATGGAGTATCACAGCCTCGGCTCGACCGGGACGACGGTCTCGGAACTCTGTTTCGGGACGTGGCGATTCGGCAAGGAAAGCGACGGCACCGTCGAGACCGACAGGGAGCAGGCCCACGAACTCCTCGATACGGCCTGGGAACACGGGATCAACTTCATCGACACCGCGAACGTCTACGGGACGCCGAACGGCACCGCCGAGGAGTACATCGGCGAGTGGCTAGACGGGCGCGACCGCGAGGAGTTCGTGCTCGCCTCGAAGGTCTACTTCCCGTTCGACGGCTGGGGCGAACCCGGCCCGAACGATTCGGGGCTCGGACGAAAGCACATCCGCGCACAGATCGAGGGGACCCTCGATCGGCTGGGAACCGACTACCTCGACCTCTACTACATCCACCGCTTCGACGAGGAGACGCCGATCGAGGAGACGCTCGATACGCTCGATACCCTCGTCGAGAAGGGAAAGGTGAACCACCTCGGCGCGAGCACGATGGCCGCCTGGCAGCTGACGAAGGCGCTGTGGAAGTCCGAGGTGGAGGGCTTCGAGCGCTTCGAGGCGACCCAGCCGCTGTTTCACGCCGCGTATCGCGACGACGTCGCCGAGTACCTCGACGTCTGTGCCGACCAGGACCTCGCGGTCTGTCCGTACTCGCCGCTGGCGGGCGGTTTCCTCACCGGCAAGTACGAGCGCGAGGGCGACGAGGTCGTCGGTCCCGAGGGCTCGCGTGCGGACCTCGACGACCGCTTCGAGGACTACTACGTCTCCGAGCGCGGCTGGCACGTCTTGGAGGAGATCCGAGCCGTGGCCGACGAGGTCGAGGCCACGCCCGCCCAGGTCTCGCTGCGCTGGCTGATGGACCAGGAGGCGTTCTCGTGTACGCCGATCGTCGGCGCGCGCACGACCGACCAACTGGCGGAGAACGTCGGCGCGGTCGACGTGGACCTCTCACGCGAGCAGCGCGAGCGGATCGACGACGCGCGCTACGAGAAGGGCGAGAGACGCTACGGTCACTGACCGCTACGCTCCCGCCGTTTTCGTCGCCACCGCTCCTCCGGGTCCTCGCTTCCGTCCTCGCCGTCCCGCTCGCGTTTGAACGGCCGCCAGTGGAGCAGGCAGACGGTGGCGAGGAAGACCGCGGTACCGGCGACGTACGACTGTAGGCTCGTCGTCACCGCGGCCCCGGCGCTACCGAACGCGCCGACGAAGACCGGCGCGATCAGCGGCCAGACGCACGAGAAACACGAAAAGAGCCCGATGACGCCGCCGAGCGCGGAGCCCGCGGCGTCGATGAGGGTCGCGTAGACGAGATACGAGAGGGCGACGTAGCCGACGACGAGGAACGGGACGAACGTGAACCGGACGAACGTGCCGTTGTACGAGACGACCGGCCCGATCCCCGGCGAGAGCATCGAGACGTCGACTCCGGTGGGTACCCCCGGCAGTCCGGTCCAGAGCAGTCCTCCCAACACGAACAGCGCGAGGAGGTAGCCCCCGGCGACGGCCCCCGCGAGATATCGGTGGCGCGCCGTGCGGGGGTCGGGGTTCGTCCGCACGATCGCCCACAGGCCGACGTTGATCCAGATGAAGGGGTAGACGACTGCGAAGACGCTGTCGACACGGACGTCCGAAACGAGGTGATACACCAACAGGGCGACGAGTTCGGTGTTGACGAGCAGCGCGCCGTAGACGAGCGTTGCGGTCCGCGGCCGGAAGCGCTCCGGGAGGGGGTCGAAGAGGTCGAGCGTTTGGGCGTCGCTCATAACACGAGTGCGTCGACGATGATCGCGAACAGGAGCGCTCCGAGGTAGGCGTTCGAGGCGTGGAACGACCGCATCGCGGCGCTTCTGGTCTGCTCGCGGTGGAGCGCCATCACCTCGCGGAGGAACACCGCCCCGAAGAGGACGCTCGTCGCGGCGAAGAGCCAGCCCAGCGTGTCGACCGCGGCGAGCATGCTCGCCCCGATCAGGGTCGCCCCCAGGTAGTAGACGATGTGTTTGCGGGTGGCGCGCTCGCCCCGCACCACGGGCATCATCGGGAACCCGCCCCGGGCGTAGTCGTCCTTGTACGCGAGCGCGAGGTTGTAGAAGTGCGCGGGCGTCCAACAGAAGATCACGCCCGCGAGGACCAGGGCGGGCAGGCCGATCTCGCCGGTGGCGGCGGCCCAGCCGATCAGCGCGGGCAGCGCGCCCGCCGCGCCGCCGATGACGGTGTTCTGGACGGTGTTGGGCTTCAACACCAGCGTGTAGATCACGCTGTAGAAGACGATCGCGGTCAGGCCCAACAGAGCCGCGAGCGCGTTGACGAAGACGTAGAAGGTCGCGAGCGAGGCGATCCCCAGAAGTGTGCCGAACACGAGCGCGTGCCTGACAGGAACGATCTCGGTCGCGAGCGGGCGGGCGGCGGTGCGTTTCATGCGCCGGTCGACGTCGCGTTCGAGCACGTGGTTGAAGGTGCCGCTCGCGCCGATCGCGAGTACGCCCCCGAGGAGGGTGGCGACGATGGTGGTGACGGAGAGGTCGGGGCCGGTGGCGAGCGTCATCGCCGCCGCCGCGACGAGACAGAGCAGCCACATCAAACGGGGCTTCATCAGGCTGTAGTAGGCACCGAGTGTCGCCCGGAGGCCGCGGTTCGGCGTCGACCCCCGTGCGGGTTCGTCGGGTTCCCTCGTGAGCGACTCCTCGCGCTCGCGGGTCGGGAACCGGCGTTCGAGCGACCAGGCGAGTCCGAGCAGGAGGCCGCCGAAGATGACGGTCCCGATCAGCAGGTGGAGCGCCGACACCAACGGGGGTGCGCCGGCCGTGGCGACGACCGCGCCGATCGCCACCTGCACCGGGTAGAGCACGGCCGGGACGACGAGCGCGAGGCGGATCCGCGTCGATCCCGTCCGCCAGCCGACGACGGCGCTCGCGAGGACGCCGACCCCGACGAGGGCCGCGAGGACGCGGTGTGTCCACGCGATCGTCACCTCGGCGCCGTCGAAGGGGTAGCCGCCGTTGCAGGCCGGCCACGTCGAACACGCCGCGGCCGCGTCGGTGAGCGCGGTCGTCGCGCCCGCGATCACCAGCAGGTACGCCCCCACCGCGGTCGCCGCGAGCAGGGCGAGCGCGCGCGACCGGCCACCGAGCGGTTCCGTGAACACGTCTGTGTAGTGGTTGGAGCGGGCGTACTTAGAGGCCGCGATGTGGCCGCCCCCGTTCGAAAACGCACACATTTATGCTCGCCCTCACAAAGGACGCGGTATGGAACGGAGCCGGCGCGCCCTCGTCGGGATCCTCTGTGTGGGGCTGTTCGTCCTCGCCGCAGAGCCCGCCGCGGCGCAGACCTCGGTCAACGATCAGCTCATCGGCGATCTGAACAACGCGCTGCTGTACGCCGCGATCCCGATCACCCTCCTGGTGCAGGCGATCCTGATCTACGCGGTGTTCAAGTTCCGGAACAACGACGACCCCAAACCGACCCAGGAGAACCGCCGGCTCGAGATCACGTGGACGGTCGCGACCGCGATCGTGCTGCTGTTCGTCGGACTTGCCTCCTATCAGGTGATGGCCGACCCCTTCATCACGGCCCAGGGCAACGACGTGCCCGACGAGGCCGACGTCGAGATCGAGGTCGTCGCGTTCAACTACGGCTGGAACTTCAACTACCAGGACGAGGGCATCCAGACGACCGGCGAGGCGACGATCCCGACGAACACCGAGGTCTACTTCAACGTGACCGCGGACGAGGAGCAGAACTCGTACATACACGGCTTTCACGTCCCCGACCTCGGGTTGAAACAGGACGCCAACCCCGGCCAGCACAACATGGTGAAGACGGAGGTCTACGAGGAGGGCGAGTACCAGGGCTACTGCTCGAAGTACTGCGGCGTGGGCCACTCGAACATGTACTTCACCATCAACGCGGTGAGCGAGGACGAGTACCAGCAGTGGGTCCAGGAACAGCAGGCCAGCGCTGAGGGCGAAGGAGGCGGCGAGGAGCAGGCTGCCGAGGAGGAGCAAGCGGCTGAAGGCGAACAGCAGGAGGGCGGAGGCGACCAACAGGCAGAGGGCGAGCAAGGACAGGAAGGGGGCGAACAAGCGGGCGGTAACGGCGAGCAGGCAGGTGGAGAGGGTGAAGCAGGCGGGAACGGCACCCAAGAGGGTGACGGCGGCGGCGGTGCCTGATCGGCGCTGATCGGTTCTCTTTTTCCTACGGTCGGACCGTTCGACCGAGTCGGTGACGAACGGCCGACGGCTTCCCTCACGACCGGCGACAGTCGAACACCTATGAGGACGGAGTGGAGAGCGGAGCGGTATACGTTAGTATCTGAGGGCGCGTACGACGGGTATGACGGAGGAAGTCCTCTTCGAAAGCGAGGGGTCCCGAACCCGCGGGGAGATCGCACAGTACCTCAGGGCGGTCGCCGACGGACTCGACGGCGACGGCCACCTCTCGCTCAGTGCGGGCGGGGAGTCGGTCGATCTGGCGGTCCCGGAGCGCCCGACGTTCGAGGTGAAGGCCGAACGCGAGACCGGGAGCGGCGGGACGGACCTCAGCGTCGAGTTCGAACTCGAGTGGGACGAGGGTGGAGAAGACACGGGCGCGGGCGGCGATCTGACGATCGGGTAGCCGTCCCTGGCCCGCGGTCCACGCATCCGATCGCTGCAGCACGCGAACGGGGAGGCGTCGCGGCCATTCGTTAGCGCGCACGCCCGCGACAGGTTACGAGGGAGAGCCGGAGACCCCGTCTTCGAGACGGGACCACGCTATCGCGGGCCGGTCGAACGCGGGGAAACCGATCCGTCTCAGACGACCGCGCCGAGATACAGCACGACGACGAGGAAGATCCAGACGACGTCGACGAAGTGCCAGTACATCGAGACCGTCGAGACGGAGGTGTGGCGTTCGGCGGAGTACTGGCCGTAGAGCGCGCGCACGAAGACGATGGCGATGAGCACCGCGCCCATCGAGACGTGCAGCCCGTGGAGGCCGGTCAGCCCGTAGAAGGCGCTCGCGTACACCGCCTCCTGGGCCGCCGCAAGCGTAAAGCCGTGGTGGACGATGAACTCGTAGTACTCGTAGCTCTGACCGGCGAGGAAGATCACGCCGAGCAGGAGGGTCGCCCCGAGGCCGAGGATGAAGTTGCGGCGATTGTCCTTTCGGAGTTGGGAGTGCGCCCAGTGGATCGTCCCGCTGCTCAGGATCAGGATCAGCGTGTTCGCGAGGACGATCTCGCTGATGATGGGGATCTGGATCGAGCCCAGCGTGAGGGTGCCCGCGACGAGCGGCCCGGAGATCACCTCGAAGTCCGCGGGCGGCCAACTGCCGATGCGGATCTGGAAGTAGTAGACGAACACCGCGCCGAAGGTCGCGACCTCGGTACACAGAAACAGGATCATCCCCCAGCGAAGCCCGCTGTTGCCGTGGCCGTCGGCGGCCCAGAACGCCTTGATGAACGCGTGGTAGATCCAGCCGTACAGTCCGACGAGGAAGACGACGACGCTCGCGAGCAGGACGCCGCCGCCGACGATCGGTTGGAGCGGCAGGTCGCCCATCGCGAGGATGAACAGGGCGGCCCCGACGTAGATCCCCGAGGCGCCCATCGCGGCGATGAAGGGCCACCAGCTGGCCTCGCCAAAGCCCTTCGGCCAGTCTTCGACGGCCGGGAGGTGGTGGCCGTGATCGTCGCCAGAGTCTTCGGAAACGGTCATGGCTCTGGGTTTTGCGTCGATTACCAAAAAGCCTCCCAACCGCGTCGGCGCGGTGGTCCGGAACCTACAACCGCCCGCGGGGACAATCGCGGGTATGGCAGAGGCGACCTTCGAGCGGCCCGGCGAGGCGGCGCACACCTGCCCGCGGTGCGGGCGTCCGTTCGCGCGCGCGGAGTACGTGACCCTCCACGTCGGTCTCGACCACCCCGAGACGCTCTCGGAGTCGGATCGCGAGCGGTTCGTCGAGGCCTACCGGGGCGAGACCGAGGAGATCAAACGCTTCCGTCTGAAGGCGCTCGCGGGCCTGCTCGTGATCTACTTCGGGTTCCTCTACCTGTATCTCCTCGTCGTCTAGTTCGATGGGTTTTCGGTCGGCTGTCCGCTAGTCGGGGTATGGAAGAGCAACCGGGTTTGAGCGACCGACACCGGAAGGCCAGTCCGTGGCCGCTGTTCATCGCGCTGGGGCTGGCGCTCGCGGAGGTGGGGGTCTTTCTCGACCTCATCGCGATCGCGGTCGGGGGGCTGTTGTTGCTCGTGGGCAGCCTCGGTGGGATCCTGAGCGAGGCGGGGTACGCGGAGACGCCGTGGCCCGTCGTCGGCGCGCTCGGGCTCGTGCTCGCGGTCGCCGGGATCGTGCTGACGGCGATCTACCCGTTGGGCGGCGGCGGCGCGCTCGACCTGGGCTTTCGGGCGGTCTCGATCGCGGTCGCGGGCCTGCTGTGTATGGGCGGGTCGTTGCTGGGACGCGTGCTGACGTCGCGGGCCTCGCCGTTGTAGGCGACGCGAACCACTAGCTATTTGATCGCCGCCCCGGAACGTCGGGTATGAGCCGACTGCTCGACGACCGCGTCTTCAACAAGGAGACGCTGCTCGACTCGACGGTGAACCTCGTGCCGTTCGCCATCCTGATGTTCTTTCTCGTGCTGTACGTGGTCGCCACCCCCGAGGGGTGGAAGGACGGGTCGTACTACAGCATCTACATGCTGACGCTCATCATCAGCATGATCTGGGGGCTGTTGCACCTGACGTACGCGACCGCAAAGCGCATCTGACGGGGCTTCGCCGGCGGCCGATTTTCCGCGCACGCGGAACCTAACCTTTCATTACGCTCCGTTACTGAGAGTGGCGTATGCAGGTAGACGGGCAGATAGCCTTGACCGTCCTGATGGGGCTCCTCTTGCTGATCGTCGCAGGCTGGATCGCCCGCATCGAGGACTGGCGTTCGTACACGCCGCTCGCCAGCGGGGGTGGGCGCGCGGTCGACGACACCGCTTACGAAACACGGGAGAAACCCGGTGGCCTCATCCGGTGGCTCACCACGGTCGATCACAAGGACATCGGCATCCTCTACGGGATCTTCGGGACGTTCGCGCTCGTGTGGGGCGGGGTGACGGTCGCGCTCATGCGGACCGAACTGTTCTCGCCCACCACGGTCCTCATGGACCCGACGACCTACAACGCGCTGATGACGAGCCACGGGATCACGATGCTGTTCCTGTTCGGGACGCCGATGATCGCGGCGTTCGGTAACTACGTCCTCCCGCTTTTGATCGGGGCCGACGACATGGCGTTCCCCCGGATCAACGCCATCGCGTTCTGGCTGCTCCCGGTCGCGGGAACGCTGATCTGGAGCCCGTTTCTCCTGATGGCGTTCGGGATCGACCCCGCCCAGACCGGCTGGACGATGTACCCGCCGCTGTCGATCGACCAGAGCGCCCTCGGCATCGACTTCATGCTGCTGGGGCTGCACCTCTCGGGGATCAGCGCGACGATGGGGGCGATCAACTTCATCGCGACGATCTTCACCGAACGCGCGCCCGACGTCGGCTGGGAGCGCCTCGACATCTTCTCGTGGACGATGCTCACCCAGTCGGGCCTGATCCTCTTCGCCTTCCCGCTCCTGGGGAGCGTCCTGATCATGCTGCTTCTGGATCGCAACCTCGGGACGACCTTCTTCACGACCGACGGCGGCGGCTACATCCTCTACCAGCACCTCTTCTGGTTCTTCGGCCACCCCGAGGTCTACATCCTCGTGCTGCCGCCGATGGGGCTGGTCAGCCTGATCCTCCCGCGCTTTGCGGGCCGCAAACTGTTCGGCTTCAAGTTCGTCGTCTACTCGACGCTGGCGATCGGCGTGCTCTCGTTCGGCGTCTGGGCCCACCACATGTTCACGACCGGGATCGATCCCCGGATCCGCTCGGCGTTCATGGCCGTCTCGCTCGCCATCGCGATCCCGAGCGCGGTGAAGGTGTTCAACTGGACCACCACGCTGTGGTCGGGCCGTCTCAGATTGACGGTGCCGATGCTGTTCTGCATCGGCTTCGTCTCGAACTTCATCATCGGCGGCGTCACCGGCGTGTTCCTCGCCTCCATCCCGGTCAACGCCGTGTTACACGCCACCTACTACATCGTCGGGCACTTCCACTACATCGTGATGGGCGCGATCGGGTTCGCGCTCTTCGCGGGCGTCTACTACTGGTTCCCGCTGGTGACGGGCCGGATGTACCAGCGCTCGCTCGGGCTGATCCACTTCTGGCTCTCCTTTATCGGGACGAACGTGACGTTCTTCGCGATGATCCTGCTGGGCTACGGCGGCATGCCCCGGCGGTACGCCGAGTACCTCCCCCAGTACGCGACCCTCCACCAGGTCACGACGATCGGCGCGTTCCTCATCTTCATCGGCGGCGTCGTCTTCCTGTGGAACATCGTCCAGTCGTGGCTCGAAGGCCCGCGCGTCGAGGACGGCGACCCGTGGAACCTCAAGGAGGACGGCCTGATTACCCACGAGTGGACGTGGTTCGAGCACAAACTCGAAACCCGGCTGGCCGACGGCGGCGAACCCGCGGACGACGAGACGGCGATGGCCGACGGCGGCGAGCGCGAGTGAATCCAGACGGCGACCCGGCCCGGTGCGGTCGCTGACGGAACCGCGACCGCGAGCGCGATGCGTTTCTACCCCGTTATCACGATGAAGAAGGCGGTCATCGCCATCAGTACGGCGACGCCGCCGAGAACGATCGCCAGTAGCTCCTTTTCGGTGAGCTCCCTGTCGAGCATACGCCGGATCGGATCGGCGGAGGGAAAGCCTCATCGCTTCGCCGGCCGAACCCCCGCCGTGAGCGAATCTGCCACCGCCGGCGTGGTGTCCGGCCGACGGGTCGTCGTCGCGATCTACGTCGGACTCGTCGCCTTCGCCGGCATGATGGGGTTCATCCTCGGCGCCGTGGTCGAGGACCTCCGATCGGTCGAACTGCTCGGCGTCGTCCCGATCCCGCCGACGCCGGCGGGTCTCGCCATCTACGGCGCCGCGACGATCGCCCTCCTGCTCGGCGCGTTCCTGCTCGCGATCCGCTACGCCGCCAGCGAGGAGTGAACCAACGGGTCGGGGCCGGCTATCCCTCGCCCACCATCCGGTCCTCCTCGTCCCACTCCTTCTGACGGAGTTCGAACTTCTGGATCTTGCCGGTCGCCGTCGTGGGGAGTTCCTCGACGAACTCGATCTCGTGGACGACCTTGTAGCCCGCGAGGCGCTCGCGGGTGAACGCGGTGATCTCCTCGGCGCTCGCGCCGGGAGCGTCGGGGTCGCCGCTCGCGGGGACGACGAACGCCTTCGGGGTCTCGCCCCACTTCTCGCTTGGCGCGGGGATCACCGCAGCGTCGGCCACGTCGGGGTGCTCGAAGAGGGTGTCCTCGAGTTCGATCGAGGAGATGTTCTCGCCGCCCGAGATGATGATGTCCTTCTTGCGGTCCTGAATCGACACCATCCCGTGTTCGTCGACCACGGCCAGATCGCCGGTGTGGTAGTAGCCCTCGATCCGGTCGTTGAACGCCTCCTCGGTCTCCTCGGGCTTCTCCCAGTAGCCGTCCATGACCTGGTTGCCCCGGACGACGATCTCGCCGATCGTGGCGTCGTCCCGGGGGACGTCCGCGCCGTCCTCGTCGACGACCCGCACGTCGGTTCCGAGATAGCCGAGTCCCTGGCGCTTCTTGATCGAGAACCGGTCGGCCGAATCGGCGTCGAACAGGCGTTTCGCGTCGGAGGTCGTGATCAGCGGGCCGGTCTCGGTCGCGCCGTAGACGTGCTTGAGGTACCAGCCGAACTCGTCCTCGACGGTCCGGATGGTCGCCTCCGGTGGTGCGGCGCCCGCGGTGGCCGCCCGGACGGGATTCGCGCCGGTGGTCCCCTCGCCGGTCGCCTCGTAGCGCTCGATCAGCATGTTCAACACGGTGGGCGCGGCACAGAGATACGAAACGTCCTCGGTTCTGATGGTTTCGAAGATCCCCTCGGCGTCGATCCCACGGGTGCAGACGTGTTTCGCCCCCATTCCCGTGATGGCGTAGATGTGTCCCCAGCCGTTGACGTGGAACATCGGCAGGGTCCAGAGGTAGGTGTCGTCGTCGCGGATCTCCTGGTGGACGCTGACGAGATACGCGTGGATCGTCTCCGCCCGGTGGGTCCGACAGACCCCCTTCGGGTCGCCGGTCGTCCCCGACGTGTAGTTGATCGTGATGATCTCGTCTTCTTCCATCTCGGGACGGTCGTACTCGCCGCTCGAATCCTCGAGGAGCGTCTCGAAGTCCTCCCACTCGCCCTCGGTCGCGCTCGCGTCGTTCGAGACGTACAGTTCCGTGGGCACCGACTCGCGGACGGGTTCGATCTTCTCCGCGTGTTCGTGATCCGCGATGATCGCTTTCACGCCCGAATCGTTCAGGATGTACTCGAAGTCGTCGGGGACCAGCCGGTAGTTCAGCGGCGTGTGGATCGCCCCGAGTTGCATGATCGCGTAGGCGGCCTCGAGGTGGTAGTGCGTGTTCGGGTCCAGCACCGCCACCCGATCCCCCTTTCCGATCCCCCGCTCGGCGAGCGCCGCCGAGAGCCGATCCACCCGATCACCCAGTTCGTCGTACGTAAAGCGCTCGCCCGTCGTGGCGACCACGGCCTCCTGATCGCCGTAGTGCGTGCGTGCCCGATCTAGAAAGTCGGTCGTCAGCAGTGGCTTGTGCATGCCTCGTCCGTCCGTTCATCACAAATAGTGATATACGTTTTCGTCGGGTCCCCCAAGCGATTTCGGTCCGAGGCACCAACCACCGTCCATGACGGGCGTGAACGGGTCGGTGCCGGCTGTCGGCGAGTTCGTCGAGTACTGCCGGACGCAGGCCGGTCTCCTCCGCGGGGCGGTCGAGACGATGGGTTCGGAGGCCGACGGGTTGCTCGACGGGATCGACGCGAAGACTGCCGAGGTCCGCGCGCGTCTCGAGCGGGGCGGCCCCGAGGGGGCGACGACGCCGCAATCGACCGACGCTCCCGACGACGACCCGGTCGACGTCGAGGCGATCGAGGAGTTGGAAGCGGAGATCGAGGACCAACAGTTGCTCGTCAGGGCGAAACAGGCCCGGATGGAGGCGTTTCGAGAACTGGCCGACGGCTACGACGGCCTCGCCGAGGAGCTACACTCGAGCGTGGACGACGGCCGGGAGGCGATGGAGCGAGTCGTGCGGTTCGAGGCCGACCGGGACGCGCCGGCCTACTTCGAGGACCGACGGACGGTGTGTGAAGCCGCCGCGTCTCGCGGGTCCGACGCCGAGTGAACCGGTTTCGAGGGCGGTCGCTACCGGGCCAACCCGACCGTCTCCTGGTACCGACCGTGTTCGGCCTCGAAGACGTCCATGACCTCGCCCATCGTCGCGTAGGCCTTGACGGCGTCGACGATGTGGGGCATGACGTTCTCGCCGTCTCGAATCGCCCGCTGGAGCGAATCGAGGTGGGCCTCGACGGTCCCGTCGTCGCGCTCGGCCTTGACCTCCCGCAGGCGCTCCGTCTGGTGGTCGTAGGCGGCCTGCTCGTCGACGTGGAGCACGTCCGGGCTGGTGTCCTCCTCGAGGGTGTAGCGGTTGACGCCGACGACGACCTCCTCGTCGTCCTCGACGCGTTCCTGGTACTCGTAGGAGGCGTCCTGGATCTCGCGGTGGAAGTAGCCCTCCGAGATACCACTGAGAACGCCGTCGCGCACCGACCCCTCGCCCATCTCGCGGATCTCCTCGATGTACCTCATGGTACGCTCCTCGACCTCGTCGGTGAGCGCCTCGACGGCGAAACTCCCCCCGAGGGGGTCGACGATGTCCGCGGCGCCCGACTCCTCGGCGATGATCTGCTGGGTCCTGAGCGCCACTCGCACCGCCTCCTCCGAGGGGAGCGCAAGCGCCTCGTCGAAGGAGTTGGTGTGAAGCGACTGGGTCCCGCCGAAGACGCCCGCGAGCGCCTGGATGGTCACGCGGACGACGTTGTTCAGCGGCTGTTGGGCGGTCAGGCTCTGGCCCGCCGTCTGGGTGTGGAACTTCATTTGCTTCGATTCGGCCCGCTGAGCGCCGTACCACTCGTCCATGACCCTGGCATAAATCCGCCGGCCCGCGCGGTACTTGGCGACCTCCTCGAAGATGGAGTTGTGCGAGTTGAAGAAAAACGAGAGTTGGGGCGCGAACTCGTCGACGTCGAGCCCGCGCTCCAGGCAGTCCTCGACGTAGGCGAAGCCGTCGGCCAGCGTGAACGCGAGTTCCTGTACCGCGGTAGAGCCGGCCTCGCGGATGTGGTAGCCCGAGATCGAGACGGGCTTGAACTTCGGGGTCTCCTCGACGGCGAACTCGATGGTGTCGGTGACGACTCTCAAGGAGGGCTCCGGGGGGATGACCCACTCCTTCTGGGCGATGAACTCCTTCATCATGTCGTTCTGGAGGGTTCCTCGCACTTCCTCGCGGGGAACGCCCTGCTGGTCGGCGAGCGCGACGTACATCGCGTAGATCACCGCCGCCGAGGGGTTGATCGTAAAGGACGTCGAGACCTCCCCGATGTCGATGCCGTCGAACAGCACCTCCATGTCCCGCAGGGTATCGACCGCGACGCCCTCCTTGCCGACCTCGCCCTCCGAGAGGGGGTCGTCGCTGTCCTTGCCCATGAGGCTGGGCATGTCGAACGCCACCGACAGCCCGGTCTGTCCCTCGTCGATCAGGTAGTGAAACCGCTCGTTCGTCTCCTCGGCGGTGCCGAACCCGGCGAACTGGCGCATCGTCCACGTCCGCCCGCGGTACATCGTCGGATAGACCCCCCGGGTGTAGGGCTCCTCGCCCGGGAACCCGAGGTCCTCGCCGTAGTCGAGGTCCGCTACGTCGTCGGGCGTGTACAGGCGATCGACCCCGAGGTTCGAGACGGTAGCGAAGCGTTCCTTTCGTTCGCCGTGGCGCTCGAGGACCGGTCCGAGGGACTCCGCCTCCCAGCGTTCCCTCTCGGTTCGGATCGCTTCGAGGTCCTCCTCGTCGTACATCGTCGTGTCTTTCATCATCGTTACGCATTAACGTTCCGTCGTCCGTGAGCTACCGGCGGCACGGGCTCACCGGGGGAGGAAAGCGGCATGACTGACGGAGCACGACGGCGGCGCAACCGTTATACGACATGGCTTCCCACGTCACTACCATACATAGTGATCGATAATGCAGGTTGACATGACCACGCTCGACTTCCTCGATCGGGCGACGGACGTCTACGCCGACGTGACCGGCGTGATCGCACACGACGGGACCGAGTACACATACGTCGAGTTCGCCGATCGCGTCAACCGGGTCTCGAACGCGCTGCTCGATTCGGGGATCGAACGGGGCGACCGGGTGGCGTTGCTCTCGCCGAACACCCACTACTTCCTCGAGACGCTCTACGGAACCAACCAGGTCGGGGCGACGTTCGTCCCGATGAACTACCTCCTTGTCCCCGAGGACTTCGAGTACATCCTCGGCGACTGCGAGGCGAAGATCGTCATCGCCGACTACGAGTACGCGGCGAACGTCGAGGCCGTCCGCGACGCGATCCCCACAGAGCGGTTCGTCGGCTACCGGGCCGAGGAGATCGAGGGCGAGTGGACCGGCTACGAGGAGTGGATCGCCGGGCAGTCGAGCGACCCGCCGGAGCGACCGGAGATCCGCGAGGACGACGACGCCGCGATCAACTACACGTCGGGGACGACCGGCGACCCGAAGGGGGTCTGTCGGACCCACCGGACCGAACACTGGCACGCCCTCGTGTTGAACCAGCACATGGAGATCCGCGACGACGACACCTACCTCTGGACCCTACCGATGTTCCACTGCAACGGCTGGGGGCACACCTACGCCATCACCGGGACGGGCGGGACCCACGTCTGTCAGCGCACCTTCGATCCGGAGGGGACGTTCCGCCGGGTGCGCGACCACGACGTGTCGTTCATGTGCGGGGCGCCCACGGTGCTCAACCGGCTCATCGCCTACCACGAGGAGCACCCGGACGTCGGGACGACCGGTGGTCGCGACGTGCGTCTGGCGACGGCCGGCAGCGCGCCGGCGACCTCCACGATCGAGACCATCGAGGACGAGATCGGCTGGCGGATCATCCACATCTACGGGCTGACCGAGACCGCGCCGATCGTCACCACCTCGAACTCCCCGCGCCGGCTGGCCGAGCGCGGGCGCGACCTCAAGGTGAACCAGGGCAGCGAGACGCTCTGTACGGACGTGCGGGTCGTCGACGAGGACGGCGCGGACGTCCCCCGAGACGACGCCACGATCGGCGAGATCGTCGTCCGGGGCAACCAGGTCATGGACCGGTACCTGAACAAGCCCGAGGAGACCGAGGAGGCGTTCAACGCCCGACTGCCGGGTTACTTCCACACGGGCGACCTCGCCACGATCGACGCGGACGGCATGGTGTCGATCCAAGACAGGAAAAAGGACATCATCATCTCGGGCGGCGAGAACGTCTCGAGCATCGAGGTCGAGGACGTGCTCTACGACCATCCGGACGTGGCGAAGGCCGCCGTGATCCCGACGCCCAGCGAGGAGTGGGGCGAGGCCGTGACCGCGGTCGTGGTCCGCAAGCCGGCCGCCGACCTCGCCGAGGAGGACCTGCGGGAGTTCGTGGGCGGGCGACTCGCCCGCTATAAGGTCCCGAAGCGGGTCGAGTTCGTCGACGACCTCCCGGAGACCGCGACCGGCAAGGTACAGAAGTACCAGCTCCGGGAGGACTACTGGGAGAGCGAGGAGCGCCGCGTCGGCACGGAGTGAGGTCGGGATCACCCCAGCGGAACGGCCGGATTCGCCCCTCGTCACTCGCCGCTCTCGCTTCCGGTTCCATCACCCTCGATGAAGGCCCGCGTGGCGCTTCGACACCCCTCGGACGCGGTCGCCCGCGCGAGCGCCCCGGCGATCCGGTCCTCGTCGCCCCTGTCTGGCTTCCCGTGGAGGGCGTGTCGTTTGGCGAGCCGTATCGAGTCCTTCGGGGACCGAACGATCCCGTCGACGAACCCGGAGACCGCGTCCGCCAACCCGCCGTGCGGCGTGACGCGGTTGATCAACCCCCACTCGAGGGCCGTCGCCGCGTCGATCGGCTCGCCGGTCAACGCCAGCTCCATGCTCCGTTTCTTCCCGACCATCTCGGCCATCCGCTCGACGGCGTAGGGCGGATACGCCCCGATCCGCGTCTCGGGAAGCGCGAACGTCGCGTCCTCGACCGCGACGGCGAGGTCGGACGCCGCCACGATCTCGCAGCCGCCGCCGTACGCGAGTCCGTTGACCGCCGCGATCACCGGAATGGGGAGTTCCTCGATGCCGAACAGGACCCGCCGGAGCTCGGTCGCCAGCGCGTCGACGTCGTCGGCGCCCTCCATCGCGTCCAGGACCTCGATGTCGTCGCCGGCACAGAAGACGTCGTCGGTGCCCGTTATCACCGCCACGCGCGCGTCCTCGCTCGCCCGTTCGAGCGCGTCGTGGAGGTCACGCCACCCCTCGAGGTGAAGGGCGTTCATCTTCTCGGCCCGGTCGAGCCGGATCCAGACCGCGTCCTCCCGAGTGCTTCGCTCTATCATACCCCGAGCAATCGCGCGACCGGCATAAACCCCCTCGAGGACGAAACAGTCGGGGCCGCGCCGGCGTCGCGATGAGCGACCCGCCGGGCACGCAAATGCTTTGGTCAATGATAGCAATGAACGGAGTAGATATGCCGGAGTCACCACCGAACGTGCGCTCGCCGACGCCCGAGGAGATCGATGCGGCCGCGGAGCGCCACCACATGGACCTGAGCGACGAGGAACGCGAGGACTTCGCGGCCGTCATCTCGGAGACGCTGGCGGGCTACGAGCGACTCGACGAACTCCCGGACTACCGACCCGCCGTGGAGTACACCCACCGCGATCCCGGCTACAGACCGGGACCGTCCGAGGACTCGCTCAACGCCTTCGTGACGAAGTGCGAGGTGCGGGGCGCGGACGACGGGCCGCTCGCGGGCTACGAGGTCGGCCTCAAGGACACCGTAAACGTCGCCGGCGTCGAGATGACGCTGGGGTCGAAGCTCTTCGAGGGGTACGTCCCGTCGACCGACGCGACGATCGTCACCCGCCTGCTGGATGCGGGGGCGACCATCACCGGGAAGCTGAACATGGAGGACATGGCCTTCTCGGGAAGCGGCGAACTCTCGGCGACCGGGCCGGTTTTGAACCCCCGCGATTCGGCGTACGTCGCGGGCGGGTCGTCGTCGGGGTCGGCCGCGGCCGTCGGGAGCGGCGCGGTCGACGTCGCGATCGGCGGCGATCAGGGCGGGTCGATCCGCATCCCCGCCTCCTGGAGCGGCATCGTCGGCCACAAACCCACCCACGGGCTGGTCCCCTACACCGGGATCGCCGGCCTCGGGCGGTCGTTCGACCACGCCGGCCCGATGTGTTCGACCGTCGAGGACTGCGCGCGCGTTCTCGACGTCATCGCCGGGAAGGACGACCTCGATCCCCGGCAGGGCGCGGTCCCGACCGAGGACTACGTCGGGGCGCTCTCGGACGACCCCGAGGACGTGATCGTCGGCGTCCTCGAGGAGGGGTTCGGCCACGAGACGAGCGAGGGGGCGGTCGACGAAGCGGTGGGAGACGCGCTCGACGGGTTCGAGCGTGCCGGCGCGACGGTACGCGACCTCTCGGTGCCGATGCACCTCGACGGACTCGCGATCTGGACCGCGATCGCGACCGAGGAGACCACGGCGACCGTCGATGCCGAGTGCGTCGGTCACTACGGCAACGGGTTCTACGACGTGCAGATGGCCGACGCGTTCGGGCGGGCGCGCCGCGCGCAGGCCGACGACTACCTCACGACGCTGAAACTCACGCTCGTCCTCGGGCAGTACCTCGCCGACGAGCACCGGGGACGCTACTACGCGAAGGCCCAGAACCTCGGCCGAAAACTGGCCGCGGAGTACGACGCGGCGCTCGACGAGGTGGACGTCCTCGCGATGCCGACGACGCCACAGACCGCTCACGAGGTGAACGAGGAGATCTCGCGCGTCGAGGCGATCGAGCGGGCGCTCAGTATGCTCGACAACACCGCGCCGTTCGACGTGACCGGCCACCCGGCGATATCGGTGCCGGCCGGGACGGCCGACGGACTGCCGGTCGGGCTGATGCTGGTCGGCGAGCGGTTCGACGACGCGACGGTGCTCTCGAGCGCCCACGCCTTCGAGACGGCCGTCGACGCCGGCCTCTGACCGGGTTCGCCAGCGGAAGGTAACCGGTTCCGTGGAGGCCGACACGAATTACTCCGCCTCTAAAACACTAGAAAGATATATATTTAATTAGTACATATCAGAATTGAGGAAAGAATAATGGTCCGCTATCCAGACTGGTGCTGTCAACACTGCGGTGAGCCGCTTCGTACCGTCCCCTGCCTGAACTGCATCCAGCTCGAACGGATGGAACGCGAGGAGGAGTCGGCGGACGACGCCGAGATCGAGGGCGAGCGCGCCGTCGCCACCACGAAGTAGCTCGTACTGTCGGTCACGGGAACGTCACCGGCGTGTGCCCCCTGTGACGGGCCACCGCGCGAGCGAGTCCCGTCCCGCCAACGGCCGAGTTCCGGGGGTATGATCGACAGAATTAGTACGACCGCTCCATCCCGAGGACGTTCTCCCCGAGGAAGTTGAGCGCGAGCTGCTGGGTGATCGGCACCAGCCGCGTGAGCCGCGCCTCGCGGAAGTACCGCTCGACGTCGTACTCGCGGGCGATCCCGAACCCGCCGTGGGTCTGGACCGCCGCGTCGGCCGCCTCGAACGCTGCCTCGCTGGCGAGGTACTTCGCGACGTTCGCGCGCGCGCCGAGGTCCGCGCCCGATTCGGAAGCGGCGGCGTCGGCACCGTTGTAGACGACCGCCTTCGCCGCCTGCACCCGCGCGTAGGCCGCCGCCAGCGGGTGCTGGATCGCCTGGTTCTTCCCGATCGACCGTCCGAACACCTCGCGCTGATTGGCGTAGGCGACGCCCGCGTCGAGCGCCGCCTCACCCAGTCCCACGCACTCGGCGGCGATGACGAGCCGCTCCTCGTTGAGCCCGTCGAGCATCTGGTAGAACCCGCGGCCCTCCTCGCCGATGAGGCGGTCCTCGGGGACGCGAAGCCCCTCGAACCAGCACTCGTAGGAGTGAACGGCGTTGCTCGCGGTCTTCTCGATCGCCTCGATCTCGAGGTATCCGTTCGAAAGGGCCTCGTCGATATCGACGAGGAACATCGAGATCCCGCGGGTCCGTTTCTCGACCTCTTCTCTCGGTGTGGTCCGGGCCATCAACACGAGGTAATCGCTCGCGTCCACCCGCGAGGTCCAGATCTTCTGGCCGTCGATCACGTACTTCTCGCCCTCCTTTCGCGCGCGGGTCTCGATAGCCGTCGAGTCCGATCCCGCGTTCGGCTCGGTGAGGCCGAACGCCTGGATCGAGATCTCGCCGTCCGCGACCTTCGGCAGGAGGTCGGCTTTCAGCTCCGCGCTGCCGTAGCCGACGAGCGAGACGGAGTTGTAGATCCCGCCGTGGATCGCCTGTGCGGCGCTGAAGCCGCCACCGCTCGCGGCGATCTCCTCCATCATCACAACCGTCTCGGGCGTGCCCATCCCCGCCCCGCCGTACTCCTCGGGGATCAGCACGCCGAACCAGCCGTGATCCGCGAGCGCCTCGGCGAACTCGTGGGGATACTCGCCCTCGCTGTCCTTCTCGCGCCAGTACGCCGCGTCGAAGTCCGCACAGATCTCGCGGATCGAATCCCGAACGAGGCGCTGCTGATCCGAGAGATCTACCGTGTCGCGCTGGATCATAGCCCGAATAGCCCCTACATAACTATACGCCTACGGGATGGCATCGATCGTGCCGATTGTACCACTCAGTGGAGTGCTCAGAGCACCTCGGAGACGTCGAGCAACGAGGAGAGCGAGCGCGCACTGGCGAACCCGCCGAGGTCCTCGTAGAGCCGTTCGGCCCGCTCGCGGTCGAGCGTCCGGGTCGCACAGTCGAGGAACTTCGCCCGGCGGCGATCCGCCGAGAGCGGATTCCCGTGAGTGCCCGGCGGGTTCTCCTGTCGGCGCTCGACCGTCTCCCCCGTGGTCTCGATCCGGACGGTGGACGTGTGTGTATCGTAGCCCAGGTCGGAATCCGCCCGAAACGAGACGCGCTCGCGAAGGCGCCGAACGACCGGATCCGACAGCGCGGGCTCCTCGAACGTCGCCAGATCCACCCGGTCGCGCGCGAGCGCGCTGGCGACGGCGTACTCCATCGAGAACTTCGCCTCGAGTCCCGTCCCCGGATCCGAGTGGGCGAGCGCGTCGGCCGCTCCCTGTGAGGCCTCGACGGTGATCGCCTCGACGTCCGCAGGGCCGATCCCGTGGTCGCTCGCGAGCGACTGCGTCGCGGCGATGGCGGTGTGGGTGAAGTAGCAACACGGGTAGGCCTTTGTGTGGATCCCCCGCTCGTCGATGGACCGCCTCTCGGGCGGTTCGACCGCGCGTGGCTGGCCGTAGAGGTCGAGAAAGCCGCCCTCGCCGCCGATCGCCTCGGCGTCGGCGGTGGCGCCGTCGCGCGCGACCAGTGCGGCCGTGAACCCCGAACGGGCCGCGAAGCCCGCGTGCAGCGGCTTGGTCATCGAGCCGAAGTTGCGTTTCAGCCCCGCGGGCGTCGAGGCGGCGATACAGAGTGCGTTTCGCGCCTCCCCGGGCGTGAGATCGAGCAGGTACGCCGCGGCCGCGGCGGCTCCGAACGTCCCGAAGGTCGCCGTCGCGTGCCAGCCCGCCTCGTAATGCTCGGGACTGATCGGCGCGGCGACGGCGCTCATGACCTCGAACCCCGCGACGTAGGCGGCGATCGCGTCCCGACCGCTCGCGTCCGTCTCGCCCGCGAGCGCGAGGATCGGCGGGACCAGCACCACGCTCGGGTGGCCGTCGATCGCCCACGAGAGGTCGTCGTAATCGAGCGCGTGGCCCGCCGCCCCCAGCGCGAGGGCGTGTTCCGGGTCCCCTTTCCCACTCGCCACCAGTCCACCGTCGGGGAGCCACCGCGAAACGGATTCGCCAACTTCGGTCGAGAACCCCGCGAGCGTCACGCCGACGGTGTCGACGAACGCCCGCTCGACGGTGTCCGTCGTCGGTTCGTCGAGCGAGTCGGGGTCGAGGTCCGTGACGGTCGCCGCCAGGCGCGATTCGATGTCGTGGTCCGCGAGAGCCATACCCGTCCATCGACCGGTCGGCGTATAAACGGTATTACTGGAACCGTTTCGTCGTCTCGACGAGCGGGTGGCGCGCGTAGTCGACGACCGCGATGTCGCCGATGGAGGCGAGTCCCTCCTCGCGGGCGGTCCGTTCCATTCCGAGTTCGAGGTCGTCGTCGATGACGATCACGTAGGCGTCCATCTCCTCGACGTCGAGGCTGTCGGCGGCCATGACGCGGTGGTGGCCGTCCGCGAGGAGGAGACGGCCGTCGACGTCGATCACGACCAGCGGCTCCGCCAGCCCGTGTTCGAGTTCGTACCGGCGCCCCTCGAGTTCGTCGGCGTACACCTTTCCCTGCGTGGGGACGAGGTTCGAGAGCGAGACGGTGCGCCGTTCCTCCGCGACGGTGATGTCGTGGATGCTCTCGAGGGTGCGGATCAGTTTCCCGACCTTCTCGGGGGTGGCGCGCTCGATTTGGCTGCGGATCACGTCGGCGTTCGAGATGATTCCCACGAGGTTGCCCGCGTCGTCGACGACCGGGAGCTTCTGGATCCCCGAGCGCAGGATGACGCGGGCGGCGTCCGTCACCTTCATCTGGGGGTGGGCGACGACCAGGTCCGTGCTCATCACCTTGAAGATGGGTTCTTCCTCGTCGGCCAACAGCAGGTCGCGCGCGCTGACGAACCCCTCGACGCGCCGCCCGTCACAGACGGGAAAGCCGCTGTGTTCGTGGCTCTCGGCGATCCGCGCGGCCACGTCGCCGACGGTCGCGTCCGGCGAGACCGTCACGACGTCGCGGGTCATGTACTCGTTGACGCGTGGCTTGCCGTCGGTGACCCCTGCGTTCATAGCCCTCAGACGGTTGCGCCTCGCAAAAAGCTCACGCTACCGCCGACGCAGCGCCGAGCGCCACTGGTCCGGTTCGTCCGCGAGGCGGACGGTCTCGGGATCGCGCACCGAGAGCGTCTCGAAGAAGCGCCCGTCGATCACCTCGCGGACGATCTCGGTCAGCAGTTCGTCGTCGTTTTCGGTCTCCTCGCCGAGGAAGCCAAGCGGGATCTGTGCGCCGGCCATCCCCGCGTGGCCGCCCGCGCTCCCGATCTGGTCGAACGCCTCGCGCAGCGTCTCGCCGATGTCGAGGTCCGACCCGCGCGCCCTCGCGGAGATGTAGACGGTCCCGTCGACGAAGCCGTAGACGAGCGTCGCGACGACCCCCTCCATGTTCAGGAGCCGATCGGCCGCCTGCGAGATGGCGTCGCGGTCCCGGAGGGTGCCGATGCAGCTCGTACAGACGCCCTCTTCCACCCGGCTGTTGCGGATCGCGCGCGCGAGCGTCTCGAACGTCTCCTGGCTGATCGTGGGCCGTTCGATCTGATCGAGGACGTCGGTATCGACGCGGGGCAACAGCGTCTCCGCTGCGTCGAAGTCGAGGCGGGAGACTCCCCGCGAGAAGTCCGCGGTGTCGGTGCGGATCCCGAACAGGAGGGCCGTCGCGAGCTCCTCGGACGGCTCGATCTCCAGCGCGTCGAAGTACTCGACGATCATCGTGCACGTCGATCCCACCTCGCTTCTGACGTCGAGGTGGCGCGCCTCGACCGGCCCCGGCGAGGGGTGGTGGTCGATCACGACGTCGATCGGGGTCTCCTCGGGGAGCTGGTCGTTGACGCTGGGTAGGGAGTGGTCGACGAGCGCGATCGCGTCGAACGCCTCTGCGTCGGCGGGATCGTCGAGTTCGGCGAGGTCGTCCTCAAGGTCGAGGACGTTGACCAGCGCCCGGTTCTGCTGGTGAGAGATCTCCCCGAAGTAGTAGGCGCCGGCGTCGACGCCGACCGAGCGTGCGAGCCGCGCGAGGCCGATGCCGCTGGCGATCGCGTCCGGGTCGGGGTTGTCGTGGAGCATCACCCCGAGTTCCCCCTCGATTCCCACGAGCAGCGACCGCAGGTGGCGTGCGCGCTCGGCGGGCTGGCCGACGACGGCCTCGGCGGTGTGCTCGCGCAGGGCGGTGACCGGATCGAGGACCGTTCCGGCCAGCCTGTCGAGCGTTTCGCGCTCCTCCTCGGTGGGTTCGTGGCCGGCGTAGGCGACGATCGGGGTCGCCTCGAAGACCTCGCTCGCCGCACGCGCGATGTCGACGTTTCGCTCCGCCGAGTCCGTCCCGATGAAGACGCTCGCGACGGGCTCGTCGATCCCCGCGAGCACCGCCCTGTCGGCCGGATCCGCGGCCGTGATCGTCACGTCCCGCTGGGGGAACTCGCGCTGTTCGGGATCGAGCGTCACGACGTGGACCGGGTCGTCCTGCTCGCGGGCGAGTTCGACCAGCGCGTGACCGACGGTCCCGGCACCGCACCCGAGGAGCAGTCGAGAGGCCATACGGTAGGCCGTAGCCCACCGACGCGCTAAAACCTACCGTCTCAGTGAGGCGAAAAACCGCACGCCGTCTCCCGGGTTCAGGCGAGCAGCGCGCCCGCGGCGGCCTGCGCGAGGTCGACGACCGGGAACGCCGGCAGCAGCGCGATCGTCATGATCGCGGCGGCGACGATCGCCGCGTACAGCCCGACGGGCTGGCGCGAGACGTCGAACTCCCGAACGGGATCCTCGATCCAGATCGCCTTCACCAGCCGCGAGTAGTAGAACAGCGACAGCGCGCTGGTGAGCGCGCCGATCGCGGCGAGCCACCAGAAGCCCGCGCCGATCGCCGACGTGAACAGGACGTACTTCGAGAGGAAGCCGCCGCCGATCGGCAGGCCCGCGAGGCTGAACAGGAACACCGTCACCGCCGCGCAGGCGACCGGGGACTGGCGCCACATGCCGTTGTAGTCCTCGAAGGTGCGCCCGACGCCGCGGTACTCCGCGAGCGCGACGAAGAGGAACGCGCCGGTGTTCATGAAGCCATACACGAGGAGATGCATCATCGCCGCGCCCATCACGAGGGCGTCCTGCCCGCCGCCGAGCGCCGCCAGCCCGATCAGCACGTAGCCCGCGTGGCCCACCGACGAATAGGCGAGCATCCGCTTGACGTTCTCCTGCATCGCGGCGGCGAAGTTGCCCACGAGCATCGTCACGACCGCGAGCACCTGGAAGATCAGCACCCAGTCGATCCCCAACCCGACGGCGACGTCGAGCGGGAACGCCTCGACGAACACGCGGAAGGCGATCACGAAGCCGGCGGCCTTCGACGCCGAGGAGATGAAGGCGCTGACGGGTGCGGGCGCGCCCTCGTAGGCCTCGGGCGCCCAGAAGTGGAACGGCACCGAGGCGGTCTTGTATGCGAAGCCGCCGACCAGCATCAGCGTGCCGACGCCGAGAACCCCGACGTTGTCGGTCTCGGCGATCCCCGCGGCGACGGCCCCGAGCTGGAGCGATCCCGTCGCGGCGTAGACGAGGCTGATCCCGTAGACGAAGATCGCGCTCGACAGCGCCCCGATCAGGAAGTACTTCAGCCCCGCCTCGACGCTGCCGCGGTTGTGCTTGAGGAACGCGACCAGCGCGTACGACGAGAGGCTCGCGAGTTCGAGGCTGATGAAGACGGTCACGAGGCTGTTGGCGTTGGCCATCAGCGCCATCCCCGTCGTCGCCAGCACGACCAGCGTGTAGAACTCGCCCTTGTGGGGCTGGTCGTGGAGGTAGTCGTAGCTCCCGAGGATGACGAGCGCGGCCACGCTCGTGACGACGAACGTGAAGAAGAGGCTCATCCCGTCGACGACCACCTGGTCGGCGAGCAGGCTCAGCCCCTCGGGCTGGCCGACGCCCGCGAAGAAGTACCAGACGGCCACGCCGAGCGCGCCGAGAACGCCCACCAGCGAGAGGCCCGCGAGCAACCCGTTGTTCGTCCGGCCCGGCTTGATGCTGTCGACGAGGAACAGCGCGAACGCCGTCGTCGCGAGGACGACGACGGGCGCGAGCGCGATCCACGTGGAGGCCTGTGTCACCATCAGGCACCACCTCCCAGTTCGACGAGCGGATCAACCGCGTCCTGGATCATGGTGAAGAAGATGTCGGGATCGACCCCCAGCAGGATTATGAGGCCGATCAGCACGAACAGCGGCACGACGTCGTGCAGCGGCGCGCGCGCGACGTCGTACTCCGTCGCCAGTCGGTACTCCCCGAACAGCGTGCGCTGCATCGCGAACAGCAGGTAGCCCGCGACGATCACGATGCCGAACATGGCGATCGCCGTGAACAGCGGCGCGCCCGGCAGGGCCGTCGACTGGAACGCACCGAGGAAGATCAGGAACTCGCCGGCGAAGCCGGCCATCAGCGGCAGTCCCATGTAGCCGAAGGCCGCCGCGACGAAGATCCCGGCGGTGATCGGCATCCTATCGGCGATCCCCGAGATGTCCCCGACCATCCGCGTGTGGGTGGCGTTGTAGATCACGCCGACGACCATGAACATCAGCCCCGAGATCAGCCCGTGGGCGACCATCTGGAAGGTCGCGCCGCCGATCCCGTAGACCGTGAAGGCCACCAGTCCGAGGATGACGTAGCCCATCGAGGAGATCGAGGAGTAGGCGACGATGCGTTTGAGGTCCTGCTGGGCCAGCGCGAGCAGCGCGCCGTAGATGACGCTGAAGACGCCCAGTACCGCGATCGGGACCGCGAGCGAGACCGCCACGTCGTAGAGCATCGTGAAGTTGAATCGAAGCAGGGCGTAGGTCCCCATCTTCAGGAGGACGCCCGCAAGCAGCACCGACACCGGGGTCGGCGCCTCGACGTGGGCGTCGGGCAGCCAGGTGTGGACCGGGAAGATCGGCACCTTGACCGCGAAGCCGAAGAAGATCGCGATAAAGGAGACCAGCGACAGCGTCCCGGCGCCGATCCCCGCGAAGCCGGTGAGTTCGCCGGCGTGAAGCGCCTGCGTGATCTCGGGCATGCTGAAACTCGTCACCGAGTCGCCGAGGCCGAACACCAGCGCGATGAAGCCGATGAACATCACCAGCGAGGCGACGTTCGTGTAGACGAAGAACTTGATCGCGGCGTACTTCCTTCTGGGTCCGCCCCAGACCCCGATCAGCAGGTACATCGGGATCAGGACGGCCTCCCAGAAGACGAACCAGACGAAGAAGTCGAGCGCGGTGAACACGCCGATCAGGCTGGCCTCCATGAAGAGGATCAGCCCGTAGAACTGCGAGATCCGCTCGGTGATCGGCGTCCACGCGCTCATGATCGCGAGCGGGACGAGGACGGTGGTGAGCACCAGAAGCGGGAAGCTCACGCCGTCGAGGCCGACGTACCAGTTGACCGCGTAGGGGTCGAGGGCGATCCACTGGGCCCGTGATTCGAACGCGATGGTGCTGCCTTCGAGCAGGGCGTTCCCGGTCGCGTCGAAGCGCGTCCACAGGTAGAGACTGCCCACGAACGGGAGCAGGCTCAGTACGAGCGCGACCTGCGGTGCGTACGCCTCCGGGGTGAGGAAGACGACGAGCGCCGAGACGAACGTGACTGCGATGAGTATCTCGATCAACATTCAGAACCAGCCTCCGTAGATGCCGAAGACGATCAGCAGGACGACCAGCGACAGCGCGATCAGCGCCGCGTAGTTGGTGACGACGCCGCTCTGGAGCCGCCTGATCCGGTCGCTTCCGAGCAGGCTCACGCTGCTGGTGCCGTTGACGACGCCGTCGACGACGCCCTGGTCGAACGTGTCGGCCGCGCGCGCCGTCCGCTGGGTCAGGCCTTCGGCGAGCCAGACCTGGTACTCGTCCTGGTAGTAGTTCGCGACCAGGACGTCCTTGGCCGCGCCGAGCTTGTTCGTGTGCTCCTCGGGATGGGGGCCGCGATAGAGCGCGACCGCCGTCCCCGCTCCCGCGAGCGCGAGCGCGAGCGCGATCACACCGGGGATCAGCGGGCTCAACTCGGCGTGGTGGATGCCGGCGAACTCCTCCGCGGTCGCCGTGTACGTCGAGTAGGCGAGTTCCTGGGGTCCGCTGTCGAGCCAGTGCGAGAGGTACGTGATGTCCGCGCCCGTGAGTTCGGCGACCGGCACCATGTTGACGAGGCCGGCGACCGTCGCGAGCGTCCCGAGGACGACCAGGGGAATCTTCACGTTCCAGCCCAGCGGGACGGGGTGTTCCGCGTGGTCGCTCCGGGGTTCGCCGTGGAAGGTCAGCAACACCATCCGGAAGGTGTAAAAGCCAGTGAAGAACACCGCGAGCAGCCCCATCGCGTACGCTGCGAGCATGATCGGGTCCTCGAGGCCGACGATCAGCGCGTCGTAGAGGATCTCGTCCTTGCTCCAGAAGCCCGAAAAGGGCAGGATGCCCGCGAGCGCGAGCGATCCCGCGAGGAACGAGTAGTAGGTCACGGGCATCTTCTCCTTGAGCCCGCCCATCTCCCACATGTCCTGGTGGTGGTGCATCGCGATGATGACCGCGCCCGCACCCAAGAAGAGCAGCGCCTTGAAGAAGGCGTGGGTCATCAGGTGGAAGGTCGCGGCGACGTAGCCCGCGACGCCCAGCCCGAGCATCATATAGCCGTACTGGGAGATCGTCGAGTACGCGAGCACCTGCTTGATGTCGTTTTTGACGACGCCCATCGTCGCCGCGAACAGCGCCGTGAACCCGCCGGTGAACGCGATGATGGCCATCGCGGTCGGGCTGAGCGCGTAGAACCCGAACATCCGTGCGACCAGATAGACCCCGGCGGCGACCATCGTCGCTGCGTGGATCAGCGCCGAAACCGGCGTGGGGCCCTCCATCGCGTCGGGCAGCCACGTGTGAAGCGGGAACTGGGCGGACTTGCCGATCACGCCGCCCAGAACGAGCAGCCCGAGGATCGTGACCCAGGTCCCCGCGTCGTAGCCGAACAGCGTCTCGCCGCCCTCGACCGCCTCGAGGGCGAGCTGCGGGAACGAGCCCTCGCCGGCGAACTGCGCGGTGCCGAACGTCGCGAGGATCCCGACGACGCCGATCAGGAAGAAGTAGTCACCGAAGCGCGTGACCAAGAAGGCTTTCTTCGCGGCGCTCGGCGGGGCGTCCTCGCGGAACCAGAAGCCGATCAGCAGGAACGAACACAGGCCCACGAGTTCGAAGAACATGAACGCCATCAGCAGGTTGTCCGCGAAGACGAACGAGAGCATGCTGAACGTGAACAGACCGAGGCCGGCGTAGTAGCGGGGTAGGCCTGTCTCGCCCTCGTCGTTCATGTAGCCGAGGCTGAACACGTGGACGAGGAAGGCGATCAGCGAGACGATGACGAGCATCATCGTCGAGAGCGGGTCCAGAAGCAGGCCGAACGAGAGCGAGACCGTCTCCCCGCCGGCGCCGGCGACCCAGGTGTAGAGCGTCTCGTCGTAGACCTCGCCGCCCGCGACCCGGAGCATCGCCCAGATCGAGAGCAACAGCGAGCCACCCGTCGCGGCGATGCCGACGAGGCCGCCCTTCTTGGGGAGGTACTCGCCCGCGACGAGCGCGATGACGAACGACGCGAGCGGGAACAGTGCGATCAACGGTGCGTATTCGAATGCCATCTCGTTACCACCTCATCGTCGTCGCCTCGGTCACGTCGACGCCGCGGAAGTTGCGATAGAGGACGAGGATGATCCCGATCCCGATCGCCACTTCGGCGGCGGCAAGCGCCATCACGAACAGCGCGAACGTCTGTCCGGTCAGGTTGCCCCACTGCAGCGAGAAGGCGACGAAGTTGACGTTCGCTGCGTTGAGCATGAGTTCGACGCTGATCAGGAACATCAGCGCGTTGCGGCGCGTCAGCACGCCGAACAGGCCGATACAGAACACGCCCGCCGAGAGCACGAGGTACCACTCGACCGGCACGAGCAGTTGCGTGGGCGCGAGCATCTACTCCTCACCCCCCTCGAAGCCGCCGCGTTCGGGGACGAGTCCCTCCGGGGGCTCCGCCTCCTCCTTTCGCGCGAGCATCACCGCGCCGTCGAGGGCCGCGTCGAGCACGATCGCGATCGCGAAGAAGGCGACGATGAAGCCCTCGGCGGGCACCTCGCCCGCGTCGATGTTGAACATCGCGTAGCCGATGTTCGCGGTGATGTTCGCCCCGTCGGGAAAGCCCTGCGGGGCGGGGAACGAGGCGGTCACGAAGACGAACGCGAGAACACAGAAGAGCGCGACCGCTGCCAGACCGGGAAGCAGGTGGCCGCCGAGGCGGAGTCGGGGTCTAGTCGGCATTGCTCGCCTCCGTGTCGGTCGGTCCCATTCCCTGTGCGCCGCGGTCGGCTTCCGCGGTCTCGTCGTGGGTCAGCATCACGGCGAACGTGATCAGGATGAGAACCCCGCCGACGTAGACGAGGATCTGCATCGCCGCGAGGAACTCGGCCTGCAGCGTCACGTAGTGGATCGCGACGCTCAGGAGTGCCACCCCGAGCAGGAGCGCGGAGTGCCAGACGTCCCTGACGAGGACGACGCCGAGACTGCTCGCGAGTGTCACCCCCGCAAACAGCGCAAACGCCGCTGTCTCTAGTACCATTAGTTCAACACTCAGTCGCCCGCCCTTTGAACATTTCGAGATTGGCCCGGCGGCACGCGGATTTCCGGGCCGATCTTCGCCGTACGACGCCTGATCCGACGCGCGGACGCGGTCCGGATTACTTTACTTTACTGGTAGTCGACCTCGCCTTCGCCCTCGCCGATCCACGCGCCGCGATCCGGCTCGCGCGATTCGAGCGGGTCGATGTCCTTGTACCACGGGACGTTCCCGAGCTGTTCTTTGTTGTACACCAGGTCGTCCTTGGTGTCGCCCGTGAACTCGAAGTTCTGGGTCAGCAGGATGGCGTCGACGGGGCAGACCTCCTCACACAGCCGGCAGTAGATGCACTGGCCGATGTGGAGGTTGTACTGCTCGCCGTTTCGCTGGTCGTCCATCACGATCTGGATCGTGTCGTTCGGACAGACGTTCTCGCACTGTCGACACCAGATACAGCGCTCCTGGCTGAACTTGTGGACGCCCCTGAACCGTGGGCTGACCTCGGGTGCGGTCTCGGGGTACTCGACGGTGAACGTGTTGCCGTCGAGCGCGTGTTTCATCGTCGTCGCCATCGATTTGAACAGTCCGATCATGCGATAAACACCCCCACGATGATGGCCGTGAGAACCAGGTTGGCGAAGGAGAGCACCAACATTCCTTTCCAACCGATCTCGATGAGTTGGTCGATCCGCACCCTGGGCAGCGCCGAGCGCGCCCACTGGGTGAACAGGAACACCGCCCAGATCTTGATGAGGAACCAGACGATGCCCGGCAGGACGGGCCCGGCGGGCCCGCCGAGGAAGATCGTCGTGACGATCGCGCCCCCGAGGAAGATGTGCAGGAACTCCCCGAGGTAGATCAACACGAAGTACACCGAGGAGTACTCGGTCTGGTAGCCGGCGATGATCTCGGTGGGTGCCTCGGGTACGTCGAAGGGATTCCGGCCCACTTCGGCCATGTTCGCCGTCATGAACAGCACGAACGCGAACGGGTTGACGAACGCGTACCACGAGGGGATCGAGACGCCCGCGACCGTCGCGAGCGGTTCGGCCTGCGCGGCGACGATCTCGCTCATCTGGAGCGTGCCCGCGAAGATCACGACCGAGGCCGCGGTGACGATCAGCGGGATCTCGTAGGCGATGTTCTGGGCGACCGCGCGAAGCCCGCCGAGCATCGAGTACTTGTTGTTCGAGGCGTAGCCCGCGGTCGCGAGCCCCAGCGAGGCGATCGAGGCGATCGCGAAGACGAGCACCAGTCCGACCTCGGGGTCGGCCAGGTGGATGCCGCTGCCCATCGGGATGACGGCGAAGCCGAGCATCGCCGAGGAGGCGATGACCAGCGGCGCGAGGTCGTAGGCCGGTCGGTCGACGCCCTCGGGGATGATCAGCTCCTTCGCCAGCAGTTGAACCGACGACGCCGGGATGATCAGGAGTCCGAAGGGACCGATTCGGTTGACCGCGATCCGGTCGGTGAACGCGGCCGTGATCTTGCGTTTAGCCCACGGACCGGCGATGCCGCTCATCGCCAGCATGATGTTGGCGACGACGAACGCCGCGATGAACGCGGCGACGAACTCGCCAAGCACGCCGTACTGTCCCAGTCCGGTCAGGTCAGCGATCCGATCGGGCAACACCACATCCTGTAGCGGCAGGACCATTCAGCGATCCACCTCCCCGAGGATGATGTCGAGGCTGCCCAGCGAGGCGACCAGGTCGGCGACGTACTCGCCTTCGGCCATCTCCGGCAGCGTGTGCAGGTTGTGGAAACACGGACTGCGGATCTTGAACCGGGCGGGTTTGTCGGTGCCGTCCGATCGGATGTAGATCCCGAGTTCGCCCTTCGCACCCTCGACGGCCCGGTAGATCTCCGTGTCGGGGTCCGGACGCAGCGTTCGGGGGACGTTCGCCTGGATCTCGCGGTCGTCCTCGGGCCAGCCTTCGAGCAGGTCGACGCACTGCTCGATTATCCGTGCGGACTGTTCGACCTCGCGCATCCGCACGAGCAGGCGCGCGTAGTTGTCGCACCCGTCGTCGGTGACGACGTCCCAGTCGAGTTCGGGGTAGTAGCCGTAGGGGTCGTCCCGTCGGAGGTCGTAGTCGATGCCCGACGCGCGCGCGACGGGGCCGGTCGCCCCGTACTGCTTCGCGACCTCGGGCTCGAGCACGCCCGTGTCGACGGTGCGGGTCTGGAAGATCTCGTTCGACGTGATCAGGTCGTGGTACTCCTGGACCGCCCCCGGCAGGTCGTCGAGGAAGTCACGGACCTTCTCGAAGAACTCCTCGCGGGGTTCGGGCAGGTCCCAGACCACGCCGCCGAGGCGGAAGTAGTTGAACATCATCCGCTGGCCGGTGAGGTCCTCGAGGAGGTTCTGTGTCTTCTCGCGGTCGCGCATCGCGTACATGAAGATCGCGGTGAAGTCGCCGTAGATGTCGAGACAGAACGTCCCGAGCGCGAGCATGTGCGAGCAGATCCGGCAGAGTTCGGCCGACATCGTCCGGATCACCTGTGCGTACTCGGGGACCTCGATGTCCGCGAGGTCCTCGGCGACCCGGGCGTACGCCCACTCGTTGAGCAGGCCCGCCGACGCGTAGTCCCAGCGGTCGGGGTACGGCATGATCTGGTGGCGGTACGTCCCCTGTTGGGCCATCTGCTCCTCGCACCGGTGGAGGTAGCCGATGTCCGGGTCGACGTCGACGACCTGCTCGCCGTCGAGCACCGTCTTCAGGTGGAGCACGCCGTGGGTCGCCGGGTGGTGGGGACCGATGTTGAGGAACATCGTGTCCGTGTCCGAATCGTAGTGGTCGTCTGCGATCGGGTTCTTGTGTTCGGCGAGCGTGACGATCTGGGGGCGGTCCTGGTCGTAATCCAGCGCGAGGGGGTGGCCCTGCCAGGTCTCGGGAAGCAGGATGCGTCGAGGATCGGGGTGGCCCTCGTACTCGATGCCGACGAGGTCGTACGCCTCGCGCTCGTGCCAGTCCGCGGTCCGGTAGACGGGTTCCGCGGTCTGGCTGACCGGATCGTCCTTCGCGGTCGGGACGACGACGCTCACCTCGTGGGTCGGGTCGTCGTACTTCTTCAGGTGGTAGATCGACTCGTAACGGTCCTGGTACTCCTGGGCTGTGACCATCGAGAGGTGGTCGAAGCCGGCCTCGTCGCGCAGCGCGAAGAGGACGTCCTGGACCTCGTCGGGACGGATGACGAATCCCTCGGCGTTGAGGTGCGTCTCGCGTCCGAGGACGTGCTCGCCGAGCAACTCCTCGATGGCGTCGTAGTCGACGCCATCCTCGGTGACGTACCGTTGTCGCGGTGGTCTCTCGAGACTCATGGTGAATCAGCCCAGTTGTACCGCATGACTAGGTCGTCGGTGTCGATCCGGCTCGCGAGTTTCTCGACCAGTTCGTCCCGTTCGAGGTCGCCGAACTGCTCTAGCTCGTAGGGTTTGACGACGACCGGGGAGGACTCGCCCTGTGCGATCCGTTCCTGGAGTTTGACGACGCCGTAGACGAGCGCCTCGGGGCGGGGCGGACAGCCCGGGACGTGGATGTCGACCGGGATGACCTCCTCGGCGCCCTTGATGACGTTGTAGCCCTCCTGGAACGGCCCGCCGGAGATGGCACACGAGCCCATGTTGACGACGAACTTCGGCTCGGCCATCTGGTCGTAGACACGCTTCATCCGGGGGGCGAACTTCGAGACGATGGTGCCGGGGATGATGATCGTATCGGCCTGTCGGGGCGAGGCCCGCGGGACGCCCGACCCGAACCGGTCGAGGTCGTGTTTCACGGCGTAGGTGTGCATCATCTCGAGGCTGCAGCAGGCGATCCCGAACTGCAGCATGAACATCGAGGACCCCCGCGCCCAGTTCATGAACTGGTCGAACTTGGTGAGGATGAACGGCGAGGACCCGAACGCTTCACGCAGCCGCGAGTTGAAGCGGTTGTCCACGTCCCCCATGCGCGCCTCACGGGTCTTCGACATGGGATCGCTGCTTTCGCTTATCGTCTCCCGTGGTGTGTCACTCATTGTAGTCTACTCCGTTTGGTCGCCTCCGGGCTCTTGATCCACTGTACCGCACCTGTGCGCCACGCCCAGATCAGCGCGGCGACGAGAACGGCGATGAAGACCAACATCGGCCCCAGCGCGTGGAGCAGTCCGACCTGTGCCACGGCGTCGCTGTAGATGAGGACCCAGGGGAAGATGAAGACCGTCTCGATGTCGAAGACGAGGAACAGCAGCGCAACCATGTAGTACTGAATGTTGAACCGGATGCGCGTCGTCCCCGTCGGGATCTCACCGCTCTCGTAGATGCTCCGTTTTCCTTGTTCGGGGACCGTCGGTCGCAACAGCGCCGATACCGCCATCATACCGAGCGGGATCAACACCCCCACGAGCGCCAGCGCCCCGACTGCTATCCATGTACTCATAGACCGTTTTCTCCGTATCGTCCGAGGGTTGGGAATCCACCTACATAAGGGTTCATTCTCGCGGTTTCACACCCGTCAGGGGCAAGGTCATTCCTCCCTCCCGGCGCG
This sequence comes from Halalkalicoccus sp. NIPERK01, assembly GCF_030287405.1. Lineage (NCBI taxonomy): Archaea > Methanobacteriati > Methanobacteriota > Halobacteria > Halobacteriales > Halalkalicoccaceae > Halalkalicoccus > Halalkalicoccus sp. NIPERK01. Next base: position 66,920 of record NZ_JASVVV010000008.1, read on the forward strand.
AAACGCGGGGGTCCCAGACTCGTGGAGGTCGCGCGAGACCGCTGCCACTTCCCCCTGCAAGCCCTCGTGGTACTCGACCAGTCGATCGCGCAGTTCGGCGTGCTCGCGCGCGAGGATCTGGACCGCCGACAGCGCCGCGTTGAACGACTTGCCCGCGTCGACCGCGGTGAGCGGCGCGCCCGTCGGCATCCCGATGACCGAATCGACCGACTTCTCCTGGACCGGCACCCCGATGGTGGGTACGGGATACGCCAGCGAGGCAGTCATGTTCGGGAGGTCGGCAGACTTCCCGCCCGCGCCCGCGATGATCACGTCGAGCCCCCGCGCGGATGCAGTGCTCGCGTACGCGTCCATCAGCTTCGGGGTTCGGTGGGCCGAGACGACGTACGTCTCGAAGGTGAACCGCGCCTCCGGCGGGTCCTCGACGTCGGTGACCTCCTCGAAGCCGAGTTCCGAGAGCGCCTCGTAGGCCCCGTACATCGTATCGAGGTCCGAGTCGCTTCCCATGACGATCCCCACCTCGGGGGTTTCCTCGGGGTCACGCTCGCGCTCGGCCTCCCGCTCGAACTCCTCGATCAGTTCCCGTACTTCCTGCACGGTCATGGTTCGAACTCCACGTGCCGGCGGTATGTACGTGCCGACTCCAGCAGTTCGTCGGCCGAGCGGTCCCCGCCGAGAACGGCGAAGTGGCCCATCTTCCGCAGCGGACGCACCTCGCGTTTCCCGTACCAGTGGAGGTGGGCCGTGGGTTCGGCGAGCAACTGATCGACGCCCGAGAGGGTCGCTTCCCGCGACTCGCGGTCGTCGCCCAGCACGTTCTTCGTGACGACCGGTTCGCGCAGTTCGGTCGATCCCAAGGGGAGGCCACAGACCGACCGGGCGTGCTGTTCGAACTGCGAGCTTCGCGCGCCCTCGATCGTCCAGTGACCCGAGTTGTGCGGGCGGGGCGCGATCTCGTTGACGAGGATTTCGTCCCCCTCTTGAAACAGCTCGATTCCGTACACCCCTCGCCCGTCCATCAGACCGAGGACCTCGTCGGCGACCGCCTGGGCGCGCTCTCGGACCGCTCCGCTCGCCCGTGCCGGGACCACGGTCTCCCGGAGGATCTCCTTTTCGTGCAGATTCTCGCCGGCGACGTAGGTCGCGCTCTCCCCATCCCCCTTGACGCCGATCACCGAGAGTTCGCGCTCGAACTCGACGAACTCCTCGACCATCGCCCGTCCGTCGAGTTCGTCCAGTACCGACTCGGCGTCGTCGGGGTCCTCGATCGGGAGGTTGCCCCGGCCGTCGTAGCCGCCCTCGCGGGCCTTCACCATCGCGGGCGTTCCGAGGTCGTCGAGGGCCGCCCGCAGTTCGTCAGGGGAGTCGACCGCTCGGAACGCCGGAACCGGCACGCCGGCCTCCTGAAGCGCGCGCTTTTGGACCAGTTTGTCCTGGATCGTCCGGAGGGTGTCCGGCGAGGGCTGGACCTCGATCCCCGCCTCCTCGGAGACCTCTTCGAGCAGGTCGGGATCCGCGAGTTCGATCTCGAAGGTCAGCACGTCCGCGCGCGCGGCGAGTTCGCGGACCGAATTGGGGTCGTCGAACGCGCCGACGATCTGATCGCGCGCGACGGGCGAGGCCGGACACTTCGGTGTGGGGTCGAGGACGATAACCTCGATTCCCAGGGGGGCCGCCGCCTCCGCGAGCATTCGCCCCAACTGGCCGCCGCCGACGACGCCGATCGTCGGTCCCGGAAGGGAGTTCGGTGTCATGGGCGGCGTTTTCCCGAGCGGGGTCAAAAGCCCACCGCTACCGGCCCAGCGCCGTCGCGGTCCACGGCGCGATCGGATCGTCAACTGCCTCCATCCGTTCGATCAACCGGGCCTCCAGATCGCGTCGGACGTCGACGTACGCGGGGTGTTCGATCAGGTTCCCGAGTTCGTTCGGGTCCGCTTCGAGATCGTAGAGTTCGTTCCTGTCGGGGCCGTTGTGGACGTATTTGTACCGTTCGGTCCGCAGCATCCGCTGGGAGTAGAGTCCGAACTCGTCGCCGTGGTACTGGGCGAAATGGGCGTCGGGCCAGTCGTCAGGCACGTCCCCCGAAAGGAGCGGACGGATCGACCGGCCGTCCACGTCGGGGATCTCGACACCCACAAGATCGAGAAAGGTCGGCATCAGGTCGTGCAGCGAGACGAACTCCTCGCAGGTCGATCCGGCCTCGATCTCGCCGGGCCAGCGTACCTGCAGGGGGATGTGGTAGGTCTCGTCGTACATGATCGGGCCCTTGTTGAACTGGCGGTGGTTCCCGGTGAAATCGCCGTGGTCCGAGGCGTGGATCGTACAGAGGCCCTCGATCCCCTCGGCGGCGTCGAGGATCCGCCCGACCTGGTCGTCGAGCAGCGTCATGAACCCCCGATATTTGGCGATCGCTTCCGACCAAGTCTCCCAATCGAACCCTCGGACGCCCCGGTAGTCGAGGTACTGCTCGTGGACCGCGGGTTTGCCGTCGTAGGTCTCCCGGTAGCTCCCCGGGGGGTCGATCTCGTCGGGGTCGTACATCGAGGCGTACGGTTCGGGGACGACGTAGGGGTGGTGGGGGCCGTAGAGGTCCACCCGGAGGAAGAAGGGGTCCTCGAACCCCTCGTGCAGGCGCTCGATCGCCTGCTGGGCGATGTAGTACGGGCGCGTGGCCTCGACGGGTACGGGATCGGTCGCGGCGACGAGCGTCCCCGTGTCGGTGTAGAGCCTGCCCTCGAGGTCCTCCTCGTCCACCTCGACGCCGAGGTCGTCGCGATAGGCCTCGAAGTCGCCGGCCAGGTCGGCATCGTGGTGGCGGTCGGCCCCGCCGCGGTACTCGAAGCCGAAGTCCCCGGGCCCCTGATCGCGCCCGACGTGCCACTTGCCCACGTAGGCGGTATGGTAGCCGGCCTCGGAGAGGAGTTCGCCGAACGTCGGCAGCTCCGGAGGCAGGTTCGGCCGGATCGCGTCCGGTTCGTGACAGTTGTTCAACATCCCGTGGTTGTGCGGGTAGAGCCCGGTCAGGAGAGATGCGCGCGCGGCCGAACAGATGCTGATGGGCGTGTACGCCCGCTCGAAGACCATCCCCTCCTCGCGAAGGCGGTCGATAGCGGGCGTCTCGACCGGGGAGTCGGGCGCGGTGAGGTCGTAGCGCTCCTGGTCGGTGAGGAGAAACAGGACGTTCGGGTCGCTCATAGGTAGCCTAGATCACGGAGACGGCCCTTGGTCGCTTCGGTCATCTCGACGGTCCCGGCGTTCTCGGCGTGCTCGAAGGAGCCGGCCCACGCCTCCAGATCGACCGCCATGTCCGCGGCGATGTCGGGTTCGGTCGAGGCGATGTCGAAGCGCTCGTCGGGGTCCTGTTCGACGTCGTAGAGCTCCTCGCTCCCGTCCGATCCCCGGATGTACTTGTACTCTTTCGTGCGAATCGCCCGCAGCGAGCGGTCGTACTCGTACATGTACTCGGGGATCTCGCCGAAGCGCTCCTCCAACTGCGCCATCGAGGGCTGGGGCGAGACGTACTCGGCGATCACCGACTCGCGGGGCGTCTCCCCCGCGAGCAACGACTGACCCTGTGCCTGCTCGCGCGCGGCGGGCGCGTCGGCCCCTGCCAGATCGAGCAGCGTCGGGAACAGGTCGAGCAACTGTACCAGTTCGTCCTCGTCGGCCGTCGGCTCGAACGCCCCGCCGTGGATCACGAGCGGGACGTGCAACAGGGTGTCGTAGACGTTGTACTGGTGGCCCAGAAAGCCGTGATCGCCGACGTTCTCGCCGTGGTCGCCACAGACGATCAGGACGGTGTCCTCCCACTCGCCGGCGGCCTTCAGGGCGTCGCGGAACTCGCCGATCTTCGCGTCGAGATAGGCGAGTTCGCCCCGGTAGAGCCCTTCGAGAAGCGAGAACTCCTCGTCGCTGATGTCGTACTCGCCGACGTCGTAGGCGCGTGGCTCCTGTCTGATCGCCATCGCCTTCTCGTAGGCCCCGTCGGGCAGGAACGGCTCGGCGTACTCGCGGGGCGGACGGTACTGGATGTGGGGTTCGATGCAGTTCGCGAAACAGAAGAAGGGGCGGTCCCCTTCGCGGTCCGTGAGCCACTCGTCGAGCCACGCGGTCGTGCGGGCGGCCCCGTCGTCGTCGCCCGTCCGGAAGAACTGGTCGTAGACCGCGTTCAGCCCGTTGACCAGGGGGTTGCCCGAAAGCGCCCGCGAGACGAACGCGTCTACCTTTCCGCGGGCGTGTTTCGCCCGCGTCACCTCTCCCAGATCGGTCTCGGACTGGACGAGCTGCCAGGTCTTCTGGAAGCGCTCGAACCCGCGCGTGAAGCCGAACTCCTCGGTGATCCACGTGTTGTTCGAGATGCCGACCGTCTCGTAGCCCTCGCCCGCGAGCGCCTCCGCGAGGGTGATGAAGTCCTCGTCGAGGTAGGTGTGCCCGCCGTGAGCGCCGTGGCGCGAGGCGTAGGTGCCGGTGAAGAACGACGCGTGTGACGGCAGCGTCCACGGCGCGCTCGTAAACGCGTTCGAGTAAGCGGTTCCCCCGGCCGCGAGATCCGCGAGCGTCGGCATGACAGCCGGATCGGCCGGAACGGTGTCCGCCGCTCGCGCCGTGTCCATGACGACGACCGCGATGTTAGGATGTCCCATCGTTTCGGTCCCTCTCGGGGGTCGATATTGGATCATTACGGGGAAATATCGGGTCCTTGCGTGCGCACCCCGTTCAGTAGCTACCCGACGGACGGCGTCTCACGGACTCGATATCGGATGGTAGGACAGTTGATACGAATCCGAGTGAAGGATACAGGTAGCCGGATGAAGCGTATAAAGGCCACGGTATCGCAGGCAGAAGGGGGAGTGCCGAAACCGTTGTAGGCATGGGCAGGAGAGGGCCATGAAACCCGCATTAGATGACATATTCCTGCCGTACGGGTGGACCGCGGCGTCCTTCCGGGAGGACAGGATCGAGTTCAGGCGGGAGGACGAGCGGTTGGCGCTCGTCGCGGAACCGACGGACGAGAGTCCGTCGATGCCGGAGCTCTGTGCGAGCCAGCTCTGGCAACTCCGGTGTGAACAGCGCGTCGGCGAGGCGAAAAGTGGTATGACGCTGGGCTGCGTAGCGACGATGGACACAGCCGTGGAAACACTACTCACGTACACGCGACGGATCAACGGGATCGCCGAGGCGGAGGGTGACATCCCCGTCGGGCGAGTGGTGGAACTGCTCGACACCGAACCGACGGGCGACCACCACGACCGGTGGGGACGGAACCCGTCGAACCATCTCGACACGCGACCGCCCCTATGAACGACCGACAGCTGAGTCCTCGCGTCCTCGAGGCGCTCTCGGGGCGCGAGTTGATCGTCGTCTCGAACCGCCAGCCGTACGCCCACAGCCGCGAGGACGGCGAGATCACCGTCTCGCGGCCGGCCGGCGGGCTCACCGCCGGGATCGACCCGGTGATGCAGCGCACCGAGGGGACGTGGATCGCGTGGGGCGACGGCGACGCCGACTTCGAGGTCGCCGAGGACGGGCGCGTCCGGGTGCCTCCGGACGATCCCTCCTATACGCTCTCGCGGATCGACCTGAGCGAGGAGGACCTCGAGGGCTACTACTACGGCTACAGCAACCAGGCGCTCTGGCCGCTCTGTCACGGCATGATCTACCCCGTGCGGTGTGACGGGCGCGACTTCGAGCGCTATCGGGCGGTCAACCGCCGCTTCGCCGAGGCCGTCGTCGAGGAGGCCGAGAAGGGGAGCCTGATCTGGTTCCAGGACTACCACTTCGGGCTCGCGCCCCGGTTCGTCCGCCGGGAAGCGCCCGAAGCGCTGCTCACCCAGTTCTGGCACATCCCCTGGCCGACGGCGAACACCTACGAGGTCTGCCCGCAGGCCGAAGCGCTCCTCGACGGGCTGTTGGCGAACGACCTGCTCGTCTTTCACACCGCCGAGTACGTCGAGAACTTCCTCGAGTGCGTCGCCGAGACGGTCCCCGACGCGACCGTCGACCGCGACCGCCGGATCGTCCGGCGCGGCGATCGGACGACGACGGTTCGGGCGTTCCCGCTCGGGATCGACGCCGAACGGACGGAGGAACTCGCGAGCGAGTCGGGCGTCTGGTCCGACCTCGCGGAACGCTACGGGATCGGCGGGCAGACCGTCGCCCTCGGCGTCGATCGGCTCGACTACACCAAGGGGATCCCCGAGCGCATCGACGCCATCGAGCGTTTCTTCGAGGAGAACCCCGACTGGCGCGGCGAGTTCACCTACGTCCAGAACGGCTCGGCGAGTCGCAGCGAGATCGCGAGCTACGAGTACCTCCAACAGCGGGTCGACACCGCGATCCAGCGGGTCAACCGCCGGTTCGGGACCGGGGAGTGGCAGCCGATCGTCCGGATCGACGAGATGCTCCCCGAGGAAGAACTCTACGCGCTGTACCGCCACAGCGACCTCGCGCTGGTGAGCGCGCTCCGCGACGGGATGAACCTCGTCGCGAAGGAGTACGTCGCCTCCCAGATCGACGGCGACGGAGTCCTTCTCCTGTCGAAGTTCGCGGGCGCACACGCGGAACTCGGCGAGGACGCCGTGACGATCAACCCCTTCGACACGCAGGCGTTCGCCGAGGCCATCGAACGGGCGCTCTCGCTGTCGGCGGCCGAACGCGAGGAACGCATGGCCGCCCAGCGACGCCGCGTCACGGAGTACGACCTCCAGGCGTGGATGAACGACGTCCTCGAGACGGCGCTCGACTGCGAGCCCGCACACGATCGGTCCGTGACCCATGCCTGAACCGACCGCCGACCTCGAGCGGTTCGCCGCGAGCGGGGTCCGCGAGCGGGTCGAGAACGCCGAGGGGCTGGTGCTCTGTACCGACTTCGACGGCACGCTCGCGCCCATCGAGGCCGACCCCGACGCCCCGGAGATCGTCCCCGAGAACCGCAGGCTCCTGCGAACCCTTCGGGACGCCGAGGACGTGCGCGTCGCCGTCGTCAGCGGGCGGGCGCTCGCGGACGTCCGCGAGCGCGTCGGCGTCGAGGGGATCGCCTACGCGGGCAATCACGGCCTCGAGCTCCGGCGTCGGGGCTCGACGGTCGTCCACCCGATCGCCGCGAAACATCGGGAACGGATCGGGCGGATCTGCGCGGCGCTCGAAGCCGACCTCTCGGGGATCGAGGGTGCGGCCGTCGAGGACAAGTCGGTCACGGCGACGGTCCACTACCGAAAGACCCCCGAAGCGAAGGTCGCACGCGTTCGCGAGGCCGTCGAGACGGTCCTCGATCGGTTCGGCGACGGGCGGATCCGTCGCACCGACGGCAAGGAGATCGTCGAACTCAGGCCGGCCGTCCGCTGGCACAAGGGGATGGCCGTCTCGCTGCTGGCCGCCGACTACGAGGGGAGGCTGCCGATCTACATCGGCGACGACACCACCGACGAGTCGGCGTTCCGCGTGGTCAACGACGGCCTCGCGATCTACGTCGGGGAGGGCGAGACGAACGCCCACTACCGGGTGCCGACCCAACCGAGGGTCGCCTCGTGCCTCGCCGCGATCGCGGAGTGGCGGACGACCCCCGACGAGGGGACTTGCGATCGCAGGCCGTATCGACTACCGAGTGCTTGACGAAGACGGAGACAACATGAGTCGCTATCCACGCCAAGCGCGTAACGCACGGATCAAGTGTATCGCCTGTAACGCACCGGTCGTCCGCACGGCCGACGAGGAGTACGTCTGTGTCGACTGCGGCGAGTCGCCGATTCGCCCGCACGAATCCCCGGCGGCGGCGGACTGATACCGTCGGTCGTACCTCCGTGAATCGATCGGAGCCAAAACGGACGGAAATCGTGCTGGTACCCGTCGACGCACGCCACCGCAGGCAGACTTCCAGGACCGACAGTACGGGCTACCCGTCGAGACCCAGCGCCTCGGTGAGTTCGTCGGTCATCTCATCGCGCCCGAGGTTGGCCTTGATGTCGTGGTCCTTCGCCAGCGACTGGAGCTTACGGTACGACAGGTCCTCTAGCTCCTCCCGGCTCGACGGCTCGTCGCCGTCCCTGGCGTCCTCGCCGTCTTCCTCGTCGTTCGCGTCACTGCCCTCCTCCGAATCGTCCGTTCCCTCGTCACCGCCGTTCTCATTTCCCTCTTCGTCCTCCTCGGCTTCGTCTTCCGCCGTTTCGTCCTCGGCTTCCCCTGCTTCGCCGTCTTCGTCCTCCGCTATCTCGTCGCCGCCGTTCTCATTTCCCTCTTCGCCCTCCTCGTCGCCCTGATCCTCGTCCTCCCCTTGCTCGTCCTCGTCTTCATCCCCCTCTTCGTCCGCCTCGTCCTCCTCGGGGGTTTCGTCTTCCTCATCCTCTCCGTTCTCGTCTTCGTCCTCCTCGCGGCTCCGCCTGATCGCGTCCTCTATCTGCCGGGCGATCGCTTCGCCGAGCTTCCGGCCGATGATCGCGCCGATCGCTCCGCCGAGGGACTCGGCGACGGATTTGTCGTCGCTGTCCTCGAACGTGTCTTCGAGCTGCGTTCCTTCGAAAAGCTCCTCGTAGTCGACGTTGTCGAGCAGCTTCTCGGTATCGATACTGTCGGCGAGGTTCGTGTCGCTCATTATTGACTGTGGATGCCCTGTCGAGGCGGGTCGGTTCGGGGTCTATGCGCTCGCGGCTTCATCGCTACCGTTGCCGTTGCCGTTATCGTCGTCGGAACTGAGGAGCTGGTTGACGAGCTCTTGGACGAACTGCGTGGCCAGTTCCTCGAGCGGCAGTTCCTCGACGATACTCCCGAAGAAGTTCCGGAGGCGCTCCGCGATCGCGCTCGCGAAGGCCCGAATGCGTTCCCCGATGTCGAGGTCCGGGAACGCCGGCACCGGCAGCAGGCCGCCGGAGGACTCCTCGCCCTCTTCACCCTCTTCGCCGCCCAGCAGGCCGTCCTCGCCGAGGAGGCCATCGCCCTCCTCGTCCCCGCCGAGCAACCCGCCGTCGCCGAGCAGGTCGTCGAGCCCGAGGATGCTTCCGAGGTCGCCGCCGTCGAGCAGGCCGCCGACCGCCGACAGCAGGTTCCCGAGCAGGTTGCCCTCGCCGGGAATCGCGGTGATGTCGAGGGTCACCTCGTCGAGGTCGACCTCCAACCCGAGCAGGTCGAGGAACAGCCCGTCGAGGTTGAGGTGGAGCACGCGCGTCCCCTCCTCGGATTCGGCCTCCTCGCGGTCGCTCTCCTCTTCTTCCTGTTCCTCTTCGTCCTCTTCCTGCTCGCTTTCGTCCTGCTCCCCTTCGTCCGCCTCGTCCTCATCGCCTTCGGGGGTTTCGTCTTCCTCGTTCCCTTCGTCCTCCTGCTCGTCGGCTTCCTGCTCCGACTCCTCGTCGTCGTTCTCGACTTCGTCGTCCTCTCCGTCTTCTTCCTCCTCCGGCGTCTCCTGTTCGCCCCCGTCGGGCAACAACACACGGACGTGCACGCCGTCCTCTCGGTCAGCGGTCGTAGATTCGTCTCCCATCGTCATTAGAACGACCACCCAGAGACGTAAGAAGGTTCATGACGGTTTGGTCTAGATCTTCGCCCGCCTCAGTCGAACGCGGGCGTAAACGACTCCCGACAGTCGAGACAGACGTGGGACTCCTGATTGAGCGCGTCGGCGTTGGCGTCGCTGAGTCCGCCGTCGTTCGCGAGTTTCGCCGCCCCGACGCCGGACTTGTAGACCGCCTCCGTGCGCCCGCAGTCGGGACACTCGATCGACGACCCGTCCTCGAGGGCGTCGACGCGGCGTTCGAGGCGCTCGATCCGTTCCTCGAGCGCCTCGAGGTGGTCGCCGTCGTCGACGGAGGCCTGCCCGAGCGCCTCGACCGCCTCTTCCACGTCCATCGGTTCGTCGATCCACGGCAGGGTGATCTCTTCGTCACTCATCGCTGGTGAATAGGTGGTGGATCCGTATAACTCCCGTTATCGTGACGACAGGTCAGACGTCCTGATCCATGTCGTCACGGCGATACCGATGAGTCCGACGGTAGCCGGTGATCTCGTGATCCGCGTCGAGCGTGATCTCGTAGCGCCCGAGGATGTCCTGCGTGTCGGGAACGCTCTTGCGTTCGAGGATCTCGACCGCCGCGACCCAGCCGTCCTCCTCGTCGTCGCCCCGACTCCGATCGCGGTCGACGGAGACGACGCTCACGAGCGGACGGCCGATGAGGTCCTCTGCGACCTGCCTGATCTTTTCGCGTACCGTCCCGATCTCGGTTCCCGAGACGGAGTCTTGGTCTGCCATGTCTGATTCCTCCGGTTGGTGGTCGTCGATCGTCTCGTCGTCGGGTCCGTGTTGGTAACAGAACCCGTCGTCCTGTGCCGGCCGGGTACACCGCTCCCCGTCCGACGTCAGCGCCCGACACTGCTCGTCGTCTGACTCCGCGGCGGACATGGGGGGGCCCCTTACGAGGACTCGGCGGACGCCTCGATCTCGATGTCCTCGAGGTCGTCTAAGTCCCCCTCCTCCTCCGCTTGTTCGATCTTCGATATCTCCCTCGCGTAGTGGAGGAAGGTGTCGACGGAGGCGATCACGACGCGGGCCTCGACGGTGAGGATCTCGATCCCGACGAGCGAGACCCGTACCCAGATGTCGATAACCGCACCCTTATCGAGGATGCGATCGAGCACCTCTGCGAGGCTTGACGTGCTTGGTCTTGCTTGACTCATGGTCTTCCCTTCGTCTACCATGCGAACGCCGACCGTCTTATGGTTTCCCCTTCCAACGCAAGCGCTCGTCTATTGTCCGACCGTGACACATATGCGGGTGCGAACGAGTAGGTTCGCTACCGAGCCACCATGACCGACGACGCACTCTACGTCTACGGCGTGATCGAAAACGAGGACCTCGACATCGGGATCGACGGCGTCAACGGGGCCGAGCGCGCCTACACCGTCGGCTACCAGTCGCTCTCGGCGGTCGTCTCCGACATCGACACGGTCGAACCCGAACGCAGCGACGAGAACGTCCAGCGCCACGACGAGGTGCTCCAGACGATCCTCGAGTACGACGGCGGGCGGACGATCGTCCCGATGAGCTTCGGCATGGGGTTCAAGAACGAACGCACCCTGAAGAACGTGCTCCGAAACGCCCGGCCGGTGTTCTCGCGGACGCTCCGGGAGATCGACGGCATGGTCGAACTCGGGCTGAAGGTCCTCACGCGGGAGGACGCGTCGGTCGACCCCGAGGAGATCGCCGCGGAGGCCGACGAGCGCTTCGACCGGATAAGCGTTAACGTCGTGGAGAACGAACTGTTCAGTGATCGACTCGTGATAAACAGATCCTACCTCGTCGAACGCGACGACCGCGAGGCGTTCAACGAGGCCGTCGGCGAGTTCGAGGACGACCACGAGGAGCTGCTCGTCCAGTATACGGGCCCGTGGGCGCCCTACAACTTCGTCGACATCGAGATCACGGCCCAGCGTTAACCATACCATGTTCATCGTCGACGACATCCTGTTCCGGCCGTTCATCTCGATCCTCGACGCGATCCACACGCTCGCGGTCACGGAGATGTACGACATCGAGGGGATCCAGAGCGACCTGAAGGAGAACCAGCTCCTGTACGAACTGGGCGAGCGCGACGAGAGCGAGTACGCAAAGCGCAAGGCCGAACTCGAGGCGGAACTCGAGACGGCGGAACTGGCACACGAACAGCTCGACAGCAAGAACATCCAGATACGACAATGACCGACGACAACCACCGCGAGACCTCGTCGCTGCTCGACGTCCTCAGACACGTCGTCGAGACGCTACAGGACGCGGAACGAAGCGGCGAGGGACGGGGAACCGGAAGCGGGACGGTCTCGGGGAGACACACCCGAACCGACTACGGGTTCAGCGTCAGCACTGGCCCCGATCCCGATAGCCTCTGGGAGCGACTCGGGGTCGACGAGCCGTCCGACGGGAGCGACGCGGAGACCACGCCGACGTCCACCGACGACCACCTCGTCGACGTCCGCGAGGTCGAGGACGGCGTGGTCGTGCTCGCGGACCTCCCGCAGGCAACCGCCGAGAGCGTCACCGCCGGGATCGACCGGGAGGAAAACGACCTCGTCATCGGGTTCGAGGGGGAGGTCGTCGAGCGGATTCCGCTCGGGGACGCCGACATCACCGTGGCCGACTCGACGTTCAGAAACGGCGTCCTCGAGGTCCGCCTGCGGACCGACCCCGAGGAGGGTGCGTCGTGAGCGAGACCGAACAGGAGGCCGAGGTCGTCTCGGCGCTCGACCGCCTCGACGAACTGATCCCGGGGATCGCGGACGCGCTCGAACGCCTCAAGACCCAGATCGTCGAGAACAGCGACGACGAGGAGGTCATCGAGACCGCGGAGGAGATCTGGGAGATCCTCGACGAGGCCGAGGACGTCCTCGACACGATCGACCTGGGGGAGGTCCCCGACGTGATCGACCTCGACGAACTGCCCGAGGCGATCGACGCCGAGGAGGTACCCGAGGCGATCGCGGACGGCGACGCCCGCGATGCGATCGACCTCAGGGCGCTGAAGGAGGCCATCGAGTTCCGCGAACTCTGGGAGGCCGCCGACCTCTCGGAGCTGCGCGAGGAGAAGGCGGAACTCGAAGAGGAGGTCGACGACGTCACCGAGGGCGACGGCGACGAAGAGGACGACGATCTGCTGGACATGAACATGGGGATGAGCGGCGCACACGTCCAGTTCGACGCCGAGGACCGCCAGGAGAAGATCCAGGAGCTCATCGAGACGGCCATCCAGAAGTTCCGGACGGCGCTGTTGGAGACCCACGACAAGCTACGGTTGCTCTACGAGTTCAACCAGGAGAAACTCGGCGGCTCCGAGTCGTTGAACCCGACGGCGGTCTCGACGATGCCGAGCGGGCCGCTCGCGAACTCGGCCTCGACGCGCCGATCGACGGTGCCCTCGCAAGTGCGGTACTCGCGGGCGAAGAACCCCCGACGGATCTACGGGCGGCGCTTCGAGAACGCGAACACGGAGTAACACCATGAGCAGCGCAAAACCAACCCGCAAGCAAAGCGACCTGGCGGACGTCCTCGAACTCGTCCTGGACAAGGGAATCGTCATCAACGCCGACATCGCGGTGACGGTCGGCGAGACCGAACTCCTGGGAATCGAGATCCGGGCGGCGATCGCCTCGTTCGAGACCGCCGCCGAGTACGGCCTCGCGTTCCCGAGCGGCACCGATATGCGCCGGGTCGAGCAGGCCTCCGGCCGGGAGCCCCTCGAAGTCGAGAACGACGACGAGGTGAACCTCGGGATCAGCGCGAGCGAGGGCGGGTCGAACGCCGAGGACGATAACGCGGACGGCGCCGCCAGCGACCCCCCGAGCGAACGGCCCGACCCCGAGGTCCCCATCGTCACCGACGAGGAAAACGAGGGCGACGATGACGAGGAGGACGGTGACGAGGGGGTGACCGAGAGCGAGACGGACGACGGGACGAACGGGGACGAGGACTCATGAGGCAGATCGACCTCGGCGGCGAGGCCGACGAGGAAGGCGAGGCCGACGCGGCCTCCGGGCTGCTCGCGCTCGTGATCACGGTCGTCGAGTTGCTCGTCGAGGCGATGGAGAAGGAGGCGATCCGGCGCATGGAGTCGGGTGTGCTCAGTCCCGAGGAGATCGAGCGCCTCGGGACCCAACTGCAGGCCATCGAGGACGAGATCGAGGCGATCAAGGAACGCGAGGGGATCGAGAACGACGTCGGCGAGCTACGGACCGAACTGAACGACCTCCTCAGCGAGGGAATCGAACGGGTCTACGAGGACCACCACGAGGAACTGGAGCCATGAGCGAGGCTCAGGGCGCCACGGAGTTCGACGAGGGACGCTACCTCTACTGTGCGGTCCGGGTCGAGGACGGCGACCTCACGGTCGAGGGGATCGAGGACGGCGAGGTGCGGATCGTCGAGCACGACGGGATCGGGGCGGTCGTCCAGCCCGTCGAGGCGATGTTCGACTCCGAGGACCTCGCGCAGGTCAGGCGGTGGCTGCTCAGCCACCAGCGCGTCGTCGACGCCGCGGGCGAGGCGTTCGACACCCCCGTGCCGTTCCGGTTCGACACGGTCATCAAGGGCGACGACGAGCGGGTCCGCGGGTGGATCGCCGAGAACGCGGCGGACCTCGAGGAGGCGCTCGACTCCCTGTCGGGGCGCTGGGAGTACCGCATCGAGTTGCGCTGGGACGAGGCCGGCGTGCGCGAGTCGCTCGCCGCCGAGGACGACGACCTCGCGGACCTCGAAGAACGCATCGAGGCGTCGAGCGAGGGGACGGGCTACCTGCTCGAGAAACAGTACGAACAGCGGCTCACCGAGCGCCTCCAGGGGAGGCGCGAGGAGGTCGCGGAACGGCTCTACGACCGGGTCGCGGAACACGCGACGACCGTCGAGACGGTCGGGAACAAACAGACGCTCCTCGGGGCGGGGGGCACGGGCGAGACGGACGACGAGTACGAGACGGTCGTCCAGCTCTCGGTGCTCGCGCCCGAGGAGAGCGAGGGGCCGATCGGCGACGTCCTCGAGGAGTTCGTGGACGACGAGGGGTTCGACGTCCGCTATACGGGGCCGTGGCCGCCGTACTCGCACGCGCCGACCATCGGGGGTGGGGAGTGATGGAGCCGACGCGCCCCGAGGGTCACGCGATCGTCGACGTGCTCGACGTGTTGCTCACGGAGGGTGCGATCGTGCAGGCCGACGTGGTCGTCACCGTCGCGGACATCCCGCTGATCGGAATCAACCTCCGGGCGGCGATCGCCGGCATGACGACGATGGTCGAGTACGGGCTGTTCACCGAGTGGGACGAGGAGATCCGCGATCAGGAGCGGTATCGCCACTCGGAGTTCGGCCGCCGGCCGCGCCCGAGCCTTCCGGGCTCGGACGAACGGTAAGGTCTTTTAGCGCGCCCTCACACCCGCAGGTATGGTCACGCTCGGACTGGTGGTGGCGCAGTTCAACCGCTCCGTCACCGAGGAGATGGCGGAGACGGCCCGCGACGCCGCCGAGGAACGCGGCGCCGAGGTCGCCGAGACGCTCCGCGTTCCGGGCGCCTACGACAGCCCGCTCGCGGCCGACCGCCTCGCCCGGCGCGAGGGGATCGACGCGGTCGCGGTCGTGGGAGCGATCGTCACCGGCGACACCGAGCACGACCGCGTCATCGCCCAGTCGGCGGCGGACGCGCTCACGAGGGTGAGCCTCGACCGGGACCTCCCGGTGACCTTCGGCGTCAGCGGGCCGGGGATGTCCGGCGCGGAGGCCCGCGAGCGCGTCGGGAAGGGTGCGGAGGCGGTCGATGCGGCGATAGACCTGGTGGAGGAACTATGATGGAGTTCACAGACAGAGTCAGCCGAGTCGAACCGAGCGCAACCCTCGCGATCAGCCAACTCGCGAGCGAACTCGAAGCCGAGGGCGCGGACGTGATCGACCTCTCGGTGGGCGAACCCGACTTCCCGACCCCCGAGAACGTGGTCGACGCGGGAAAAGAATCGATGGACGCCGGCGACACCGGCTACACGTCCTCGGTCGGGATTTCCGAGCTTCGGGAGGCGATAGCCGACAAACTACGGGGCGACGGCCTCGAGTACGGTCCCGAGAACGTCATCGTCACCCCGGGCGCGAAACAGGCGCTCTACGAGACGTTCCAGACGCTGGTCCAAGAGGGGGACGAGGTCGTTCTCCTCGACCCCGCGTGGGTCTCCTACGAGGCGATGGCGAAGCTCGCAGGGGCCTCCCTGTCGCGGGTCGACCTCTCGGCCCACGAGTTCCGCCTCGAACCCGCGCTCGAGGACCTCGCCGAGACGGTGAGCGACGAGACGGAACTGCTCGTGGTGAACTCCCCGAGCAACCCCTCGGGAGCGGTCTACACCGACGCCGCCCTCGAGGGCGTGCGCGATCTGGCGGTCGAACACGATACCACGGTGATCTCCGACGAGATCTACGAGCGAATCGCCTACGGCGAGGAGCCGACGCCGCTCGCGACGCTGGAGGGCATGGCCGAGCGAACCGTCACGATCAACGGCTTTTCCAAAGCGTACTCGATGACCGGATGGCGACTGGGTTATCTGGCCGCTCCTGAGGAACTCGTCAGCGAGGCGGGCAAGCTTCACTCGCACTCGGTTTCGTGTGCGACGAACTTCGTCCAGCACGCCGGCTGCGAGGCCCTCGAGAACGCCGAGGAGTCGGTCGAGGAGATGGTCGAGGCCTTCGAGGACCGGCGGGATCTGCTGGTCGACCTGCTCGCCGAACACGACATCGACGTGCGCGCGCCCGAGGGGGCGTTCTACATGATGGTTCCCGTACGTGAAGACGACCAGTCGTGGTGCGAGGGCGCGATTCAGGACGCCCACGTCGCCACGGTACCGGGGAGCGCCTTCGGCACGCCCGGCTACGCGCGGATCTCGTACGCCAACAGCGAGGAACGGATTCGAGAGGCGGTCGACCGACTAGTCACAGAGGGCTACCTGTAGAAGATCATCGGCAGGTCGCGTTCGATCTCCGCGCGCCGGGGTTCGAGCCACTCCGGTAGCTGGAGCTCCTCGCCCAGTGACGCCTCGGGTTCGTCGACGGTGAACCCCGGCCCGTCGGTCGCGATCTCGAAGAGCACGCCGCCCGGCTCCCGGAAGTAGATCGACTCGAAGTACTTGCGGTCGAGCACCGGGGTGACGTCGAGGCCGCGCTCGGCGAGCGTCTCGCGCCACTCCCGTTGGGAGGCCCCGTCCGCGGTTCGAAACGCGACGTGGTGGACGCTGCCGACGCCGATCCGCCCGCGGCGCAGGTCGGGGCGACACCGGACGTCGAGGATCGACCCGGCGTCGCCCGTTACCGTGTATCGGAAGCGATCGCGCTCCTCACCCACGGGATCGTATCCCATCGTCCCGAGCAGATCCGCGGTTCGCTCGTAGCCCTCGACCGCGAGCGTCACGCCGTACAGCCCGCGGATCGCGTGCTCGGGGTCGACCGATCCGCCGGCCCACGGCTCCGTGTCGACCTCGGCCTCGACGAGTTCGAGACGCAGCGCGTCGGGGCCGTGAAATCTGAGGAGACGCTCGTCGAAGCGCTCGACCTCCTCGGCGTTGATCCCCCGTCGTCCGACGCGGTCGGCCCAGTGCTCGATGGAGCCGGGCGGAACGGCGAAGGCGATCGACTCGGCCTGTCCGGTGCCGAGGCGTCCCTGCAGGGCGTCGGGCCACGCGAAAAAGGTCACCAGCGTGCCGGGCCGGCCGGTCTCGTCGCCGTAGTAGAGGTGGTAGCTGTCGGGCGCGTCGAAGTTGACCGTTCTCTTCACGAGTCGCAGGCCGAGCAGGTCGGCGTAGAAGGCGATGTTCTGCCCCGCGGTGTCGCAGATCGCCGTGACGTGGTGGATGCCGGATACGGTTGCCATACCAACAGGACGACGCCCGCCGACATAGCTGTAGGGCTACGAGAGGCGCGCGGCGACGTCGGCCTCGGTGATGATCCCCACCGTCTCGCCGGACTCGGTCACCATCACCGCCTTGTAGTGATCGAGCAGGTTGCCGATCTCGTCGAGGGTCGCCTCCCGCGAGACGGTCGGGAAGCTCTCGGCCATGTGCTCGACGACGGGTTCGTCGCGCGCGTCGGCGTCGAGGTGGACGAGGTCGCTCTGGCTGATGCTTCCTACGGGTATCCCGTTCTGGAGCACCGGTAGCTGCGAGTAGGCCTCCTCGTCCATCTTCCGGACCGCCTCGCGGATCGCGTCGTTGGGTCCGACGTGGATCACCTCGGTGTTCATCAGGTCGTCCGCCCGGACGATCCCGCCCTCGGTCTCGTCCAGCGCCTCGACGATCCGCCGGAGCGTCGAGAGGCGCGGGTCGACGTCGCCGCCCTCGATCCGGGCGATCAGCGGCTGGGAGACGCCCGCGCGCTCGGCGAGCGCGCTCTGGGTCAGATCGAGTTCGATCCGCCGTTCGCGCAGGTCCTGCGGCGTCGGAAGGTTCATGCGCGTCAATAACTGCGAGTTATTATAAAAGGTTCGGCCGCTACTCGCCCTCCTCGATCTCGAAGGTCTCGATCACCGAGAGGGGGACGTCCCGGAGCGCGCCGCCGACCTCGCTTTTGGCGATTCGCTGGGCGTGTTCCTCGCCCTCGGCGTTGAACACCTTCATCTCCAGGACGAGGCCGACGAGCGCGGTGTCGGCCGCCACGTACGCCGAGTCGAACGGCTCGCCACAGGCCGGACAGCCCGTCGCCCCGACCTCGACCTCGACGTAGTCGAGGTCCTGCTGGTTCAGTCGCTTTCCGGCCTCGCTGACCGCGACGCCGATCGCGTCGTCGATCGCCTCGACGTCGCGGACCAGCCACGCCGCCTCCATCGCCACGAGATAGTTCATACCCTCCCTCTCCCCTCCGAAGGGGAGTGCGTTGCGGTTCGGCGCGCGCACGTCACACGGATCATCCCCATACGTTACGATGATCACGCCCGTTGCACACCCCGAACGTTTCAATTATCCGTCATTGTTCGTCGATCCGTCGATCCCGGTCCGACACGAACCGAAATCGGATGCCGGCGTCGGGGTGCCGTTCGAAAGGATAGATCGTTATGTTCAGGATGGGCGACAAGATTTATGTAGGGTGTGGTGGTGAGCACCCAGTATCGGATGATCGCACGGCTGCAACGGTTCGCCCTGTTCGCCCTGTACCAGACGACCGTCGCCCTCGGGCTGTTCATGCTCCCGGTGGCGATCGGGATGAAACGAATCGGCGTCTCGCTGCCGATCCACCGCCTCCTCGCGCGGGTGGAACGCGCCTACGAGGCTCGTTCGTCCGCGGAGTGATCGGCCGGAACGAGTGGGTTTATGAATCCGCGTCGGTAACGTCCGGTAATGCGAACGCCAGACGACCTACAGCTTTCGGAGTCGCTCGCGTCGAGCCCCGGTCAGGCCAACCCCTACGAGCCCGAACTGGGGGCGCTTCCCGACGCCGAACTGCCCGAGGGGGCCGACGCCGCGGAGCTCAAGACCGGCACCACGACCGTCGGTCTCCGGGCGGAGGACGGCGTCGTGATGGCGACCGACATGCGCGCGAGCCTCGGCAACATGGTCTCGAGTAAAACCGTACAAAAGGTCGAGGACGTCCACCCGACGGGCGCGCTCACCATCGCGGGGTCGGTCAGCGCCGCCCAGTCGCTGATCCGGACCCTTCGAGCCGAGGTCAACCTCTACGACGCCCGCCAGGGCGAGGACATGAGCATGACCGCGCTGTCGACGCTCACCAGCAACCTGCTTCGCAGCGGCGGCTTCTTCATCGTCGTACCCGTGCTGGGCGGCGTCGACGACGAGGGCCCCCACATCTACAGCATGGACGCCCTCGGAGGGACCACCGAGGAGACCTACGCCGTTTCGGGTTCCGGTTCCCAGTTCGCGCTGGGCGTCCTCGAACAGCAGTACGAGGAGGGGCTCGGCGTCGAGGAGGCCCGCGACGTCGCCATCCGGAGCGTGGGAAGCGCCGTCGAGCGCGACACCGCGAGCGGCAACGGGATCAACATCGCCACCGTCACCGAGGCGGGTGTCGAGATCGAGCGCTACGAGGAGTTCGAGGGGATCGACGACATCTCGAGCGGTCGATAGCTACCGATCGTCGATCCAGTCGGCGAAGCTTCCCTCCAACAGCGTCTCCTTCTGGCGGTCGATGTACTCGCGTTGCGCGGTGTGGATCGCCCCGTCGAGCGACTCGCCCGCGTCGACGAGGTCGCTCACGCGTTCGTGGCGGAGTTCGGCGGGCGAGTAGCCGTGGCGGGCGCGGTGGCGAAGCGGCCAGAGGTACGTCTCGACCTCCTGGTCGGAGAGCCCGCGGAGTTTGAGGCCGTCGCGGGCGTGGTCGAACAGGTCGGCGAAGAGCGCCTCGCCGTCGACGATCGCCTCGCCGCCGCCGGTGATCCACGAGAGGTCCGCCGAGAGGCCGTCGCGCATCGCGCAGTAGAAGTTCTCGCGGGCGTCGGCCCAGTCGAGGCCGATCACGGGGTGTTCGCGCCGGGGGAGGCTCTCGAGGAGGCCGGCGAACATCGCGAGAAACGCGACCGAGTCCCTGACGGTGGGCTGGGAGCCGATCGGCCGGAACTCGATGCGGGCGTTCGCCGCCGAGCGGGTCGCGCCGTCGAAGACCGGGCGGACCCACCGCCAGTAGGTGCCGTGTTTCATGCGGAAGTGGGCGAACTCGTCGTCGAACCGGTTGGAGGTCTCGACGGGCATCGGGACGATGGTGTCGTCGGCGACGATCCGGTCGACCGCCTCCTCGACGCTCGAGAGGTCGTGGGGGAACCGAACCTTCCCCGGCCGTCCCTCGTTCAGCACCGACTCGAAGACGGCGATCCGGTGGGACATCCACGCCTCCTCGACGATCCGTTCGTCCGAACCATCCTCGTAGAGGTCGGGCGGGAAAAACGGCGAGTTCGCCCCGAGCGCGAGCAGCGGGCCGGCGATCCGCAGCGCGTAGTTGAAGTAGTCGGGCAGGTCGGCGGCGTGGGCCACCTGGTAGTGGGGCTGGATCGACGTGATGAGGCTCTCGGGCATCACGGTGGCGGAGTCGAGCGAGACGTTCGGCGCGGCGAGTCGCATCCCGGCGGTGGTCTCGCCCTCGGCGTTGGCCATCGCGTGGTACCTGACCGAGTCGCTCATGTTGGTCGCGATGCGGACCCCGCCGTCGACGACGTGGTCGGTGAGGTACTCGCGGGCGCCCTCGCCCTCGGGGGGGATCGTCCACATGCCGTCGCTGACGAGCGTGATCCCCTCGGGGCGCACACAGTCGAGCGCGGTCGTGAGGCGGGCCTTGATCTCCGCCTCCTGTGCGAGCAGGCCGTGGGCGTTCAGCGGCTGGGGGCTGGTCGACATCTCGGCGTTGTGCAGGCCGAGTTCCTTCTCGAAGCCGATGTACTCGAGTACCCGTCGGGGAACGCGCCGCAGCGCGCTCGTTTCGTCGTCGACGGCGTAGAACTCGTACTCGAAGCCGACGATCGCCTGCGGATTGTCGAAGACGCCCTCCGAAAGTCCCTCGATGATGACGTCGGCGTCCTCGGCCGCCCGTCGCTGGAACGTCGCCGCGTCGATCCCAAGGGCGTCCGTCACCGCCTGCGCGAGGTGGGATTCGGTCATTGCTCAGGGGTCGGCCGCCGACCACCTTGAAAGGTGGAGTGTTCGATCAGGATGGTCAGCGATTCGGCCGCACCGGGGGCCGCCGTTCCACCGTCGAAGGGATAGGAAACCGGTTCGGACGGATGCAGGCGACAGCGTAATGCGGCGGGCACCCGCGAGAGGTGACATGGAGTACGACCGAGAGGTGGGCCGACGACTCGGGTTGGGGTTGATCGTGTTCGGGCTGTTTCTCGTCGCCGCCTACGTCGTCGAGGCGTTCATCGCCGTCGTCGTGTTCGCCGTCTTCCTCTACTACTCGGTCCGGCCGATCCACCGATTCCTCCGGCGGTTCGGCATCCCCCAGCGCCTGCGGGCGGTCCTCGCGATCACCCTGTTCGGGATCCCGTTTCTGGTCCTGCTCGTCTACACGGTCGCCATCATCGTCATCGAGACGCAGGCACTCGTCGAGGCCTACGAGATCCAGGACCAGGTGCTCGGTCGGGGGCTGGAGGAGTTCGACGTCGCCGCGCTGGACCTCGACACCCTCCAGGAGGCGATCACCACCGCGGGCGCACAGGGCTCGATCTTCGCAGCGCTGTTCAGCCTCTCCAGCGCGGTGAGCGTCGTCGGCAGCGCGCTCGTCCAGCTCATGATCCTCGTCGTCGCCACCTACTACATGCTCGTCGACGGGCCGCGACTGCGCGCGTGGATCCTCACGCACTTCGACGACACGGGAATCATCCGCCGCTACTTCGAGGAGGCCGATCCCGAGCTCTCGATGACGCTCTTCGGCAACATCGTCAACGTGTTCGTCACCGCCATCATGGGCGTCCTCGTCTTTTTCACGTACAACTTCTTCGTCCCCGAGCCGGTGGAGGTGCCGTTTCCGGGGCTGTTGGCCGCGCTGGCCGGGATCGGCAGCCTGATCCCCGTGGTCGGAATCAAACTCGTCTACGTCCCCGTCGGGATCGGCCTCGCGGCGGCGGTCTTCGCGGCCGGGCAGACCGCGCTGTTGCTCTACGTCGGGGTCTTCTTCGTCGTCGCGGGGGTGTTCGTCGACTTCATCCCCGATTTCTTCATCCGCGCGCTCATCAGCGGCGAGAACACCCACACCGGGATGTTGCTGCTCAGCTACATCGTCGGCCCCACCGTCTTCGGCTTCTACGGGCTGTTCCTCCTCCCGATCCTGCTGATCCTCCTGATCAACGCGACCCACGTCCTCCTGCCGTACGTCCTCTGGGGCGAGAACACCCCCGCCCAGCAGACCCGCCTCGAGGACTTCGGCGCTTCCGAGCGGGAGCCACCGCCGGTCGCCACCGCACACGAGACGGACGCGACGCCGGTGGTCGAGGACTAGCGCGGCTTCCAGTCGAGGGTCACGGTGACGGTCTCGCGGTCGCCCCGGAGGATCGAGGAGCCCTCGCGGACGCCGATCTCGTAGCCGATCTCCCCGGGCGGCGTGAGCCGAACCCGCTTGTTGCCGACCGGGACCTCGATGTCGCCGTCTTCGTCTCCCTCGTCCGCGTCCAACTCGTCGGCGAGGCGTCTGAGCTGTGTCGCGACGTCCGCACGACTCATCCGCTCCTCGTACAGGGTCTTCTCCGCCATAGCCGAACTGGGGGCACCGAACCGATAAACCTAGGGCGCGGACCGAAGCCTTCACCCGCTCGCCCCGACAACACGGACCGATGGAGTTCAGCGAGTTCGCCGCCCGTGCCCGCGAGATCGAGGACGAGTCGGCGGACCTGGAGACGGTCTCGCTCGTCGCCGACCTCCTCCGGGACGCGAACGACGACTTGGCGGTCCTCGCGCGGTTCGTCCAGGGACGCGTCTTCCCGGCCTACGACTCGACGACCCTCGACATCGGGCCGAGCCTCTGCTATGGGGCGCTCGCGCGCGCGGCCGGCCCGAACGTCGGCCCCGAGGACGTAGAGGAGCGACTCGCCGACGTCGGCGAGATCGGCGCGGTCGCCGCGAGCTACGATCTGGGCGGCCAGCGGGGGCTCGCGGCGTTCGGCGAGGGAAGCGCGGACCTCACCGTCCGCGAGGTCGACTCGGAGCTTCGAGCGCTCGCCGCGGCGGCGGGGTCGGGCAGCGAGGACCGGAAGCTCGACCTCCTGTTCGGGCTGTTCAACCGGTGTAGCCCCGAGGAGGCGCGCTACCTCGCGCGGCTCGTCCTCTCGGAGATGCGAATCGGCGTCGGCGAGGGCACGGTTCGGGACGCCATCGTCGAGGCGTTCGACGTCCCCGAGGAGCCCGTCGAACGCGCGCTCCAGGTGTCGAACGACTACGGTCGCGTCGCCGAGGTGGCACGCGATGGAGGAGCCGACGGCCTCGCCGGCCTCACCCTCGAGGTCGGCCGGCCCGTCCAGGCGATGCTCGCCCAATCGGGTGCCGTCGCCGACGTCCTCGAGGAGTGGGGCGAGGTCGGCGTCGAATGGAAGTACGACGGGGCACGTATCCAGCTCCACCACGACCCGACCGGCGAGGTGCGGGCGTTCTCCCGGAACATGGAGGAGATCACCGACGCCCTGCCGGAGGTCGTCGAGTTCGCCGACGAGCGCCTCGACGCTCCGGCGATCCTCGACGGCGAGGTGGTTGCCGTCGACGGGAACGGTGCTCCCCTGCCGTTTCAGGAGGTGTTGCGGCGGTTCCGGCGCAAACACGACGTCGCCGCCGCGCGCGAGGCGGTCGCGGTCCGGCCCGTCTTCTTCGACTGCCTGCACGCCGACGGCGAGGACCTGCTCGACGACCCGCTGGTCGAACGCCACGACCGGCTGATCGAGCAACTGGGCGACGGCGACGAGGCCGCGGAGGGGCTCTCGAGGCTGTGGATCACGGACGACCCCGACGAGATCGCCGCGATCGAGGCCGACGCGCTCGAAGCGGGCCACGAGGGGGTCATGCTGAAAAAGCCCGACTCGGCGTACTCGCCGGGTCGGCGGGGACGCAACTGGCGCAAGCGAAAACCCGACGTGGAGACGCTCGACCTCGTCGTCACGGGTGCGGAGTGGGGCGAGGGGCGGCGCGCGCAGTTCCTCGGGACGTTCGAGCTCTCGGTTCGCTCCGAGGGGGGGTTCGAGACGATCGGCAAGGTCGCGACCGGCGTCTCCGACGAAGACCTCGCCGATCTCACCGACCTCCTCGAGCCGCACGTGCTGGCCGAGCGCGGACAGGCGGTCGAGTTGCGCCCCGCGGTGGTCTTCGAGGTGGGCTACGAGGAGATCCAGCGCTCGCCGACGTACGGGTCGGGCTACGCGCTTCGATTCCCGCGATTCCTCGCGGTTCGGTCGGATAAACCGATCGAGGAGGCCGCTTCGCTGGCGGATGTCCGGCGACTCGTCGGCGACCGGTCGTGAGTCGTCGACGGAACCGCCACCCGTCGTGTCACGCCGCGTGTTGCGGGTACCGCTCCTCCCTGACGAACGCGTCCTCGCCACACGCGCCACAGCGGGCGGGTGGCTCGTATCGGTGGCCGTCGTCGGCGTGTTCGACGACGCCGACGCTCACGACCAGGCAGTTCGTACAGACGTACCGCTCGGGCGTCTCGGGTAAGTGGGCCATGTGATGGTGGACGGGTGAAAACGACTTAGTTACCGTTGCGGGTCGTCCGACAGATCGGACCGGTCGTCGATCGTCCGCGTCAGAGCGTCTCGTCGAGCCAGTCGTAGATGGTCGCCGCCGCGAGGCTCAGGTTGCCGAGTTGGCAGTGTTCGGCCGCACCCTCCTCGGGGCCGAACACCCGCAGCGTCGGGTCCGGGAGCGCGTCGACGAACTCGTAGGCCAGCGGGAGCGCCACGAGGTGGTCGTCCTCGCCGGCCAGCACGAGCGTCGGACAGTCGATCCGCCCCGCGACGCCCCGCAGCGAGTACTCCTCGATCGTCGCCGAGAGCGCCGCGGCCGAGGGGGCGCCGAAGGTCCACAACGAGTTGTTCAACTGCCAGCGTGCGGTGACGTCGAAGCGCGCGCCGAGCGCGGCCAGCGCGTTCACGGCAGACGCGGGGACGCGCTCGATGAGCCCGGCGATGCGCTCCTGGCCGTACGCGGAGGCCGCCCGGAGGTCGTAACAGTGGTCGAACGCGACGCAGGCGCTCACCCGCTCGTCGAACGCCGCCGCCCGCGGCGCGTAGTACCCCCCGAGGCTCGCGCCCAGCAGCGCGATCCGCTCGTCGTCGATTTCGGACCGTCCCTCGAGGAAATCGAGGACTGGCCCGACGACCGCCTCCCAGTCGGGCCGGGCGGTCATCCCCTCTAGTCGGAGCGGCGCGCCCTGTCCGGGGCCGTCGAACGCGAGACAGGCGTAACCCCGTTCGAGGGCGGCGGGGATCCCACAGAGGAAGTACAGTTCCTCGGCGAGCGAGTCGAACCCGCCGAGACAGACGACCGTCGCGAGCGGCCCGTCCTCCTCGCCGGGGAGGTAGAGATAGCCCGGCAGGGTCGTCCCCTCGTAGGGGATCTCGACGCGCTCGACCGGCGTATCGAGCAGGTCGATCCCGGCCCGGAAGGCCTCGCGGCTGCGTTCGTAGGTCGGCCGTCGGCGCGGGTCGTCGGCCGCGAGGAAGAACTCGGCGGTCCGGTAGTAGGTGTGCGCCCGGAGGAACGCGCCGCGTGCGCTGATCGGGTGGCCGTCGGCGAGCGCGGCGTCGGCCCGTCGCGCACAGCGCTCGCCGGCGTACCGCCACTCGGCGTGCCACGCCTCGAGGTCACCCTCGGGGATCCGCTCGGCCGTAGACAGCACCTCGCCGGGCTCCGCACCGCCGTAGGTGGTGTACGCCAGTGCACGAAGCGTCTGGTAGTCGAGGGTCGGCTCGGAGAAGTGAACGTTCATCCATCTCCACTACGCCGCGTCGGGAAATAGCCTGTGGCTACAGGACGCCCATCTCGCCGAGCCGTTCGGGGAGGTAGGTGTCGGTGACGAAATCGAGTCCGCGCGAGGCGAGCGCCTGCTGTTCGGCCTTCTCTCCGATCTCCAACTGCAGTTCGATCTGCTCGCGCCAGTAGTCCGTCTGGAACCGGGGATCCTCGAGTTCGTTCTCGAGGGCGTTGACGTCCGAGTCGCTCAGTGGGTCGGTCGGGAGGTCGTACTCGACGATGTCCTCGGGCTGGATGCCGACGAACTGCGCCTCGGGGGTCGCGAGGTACTCCGAGAGGTGGGCCGATTTGATCGAGCCGTACGCCACGGAGCCGTAGATCCGGTAGGACCACGGGTCGCCGTCGGTGAAAACGGTCACGGGGAGGTCAAGTTCGTCGTGCAGGCGCTTCGTGATCCGGCGGGTCGCGCGCGCGGGCTGACCCTTGAGGTGAACGACGATCACGTTGTAGTCCTCGTCGAAGCCGTTCTCGACGAGCCGGTCTCGCATCCCACCGGTCTCGACACAGAGGACGAAGTCGGCGTCGTTGTCGAGGAACTCGATCGTGTCGGGGTTGTTCGGGATCTGGTAGCCCCCCTCGCCGACGTCCTCCTGGCAGTGGATCACCCGCTCTCCCCGTCGGGTCTGCTCGCGGAGTTCGAGCGGGCCCATAAGGGTCGCTCCCGACTCCTCGGGGCGCATGTGGAAGTCCTCGCGGGTCACCGAGGAGACGATCTCGAGGTCCTCGATCAGCTGGTTGGACTCGTCCTGGTCGTTGAACTGTGCCTCCTCGTTGTCCCAGCTTTCGGAGAGGTAGTAGAGTTCACGCAGCGTCGAGGAGCGGTCCTCTCCCAACTGCTCTGCGAGGAAGTCGATCGTGTAGATCGCCTTCAGCAGCTTGCGCGCCCCCCGGACGGAGTTCGCCGAACGGGTGCTCGTCCGGTCGCCGTAGACCCACACCCGCGAGTCCTCGTCGTACTCGATGTTGCTCTTCGTTCGCGTCGGGAGCGTCATCTCGGGGATGTCGCCCTCGGCGAACTGGTCGTAGAACTCGGCGGCGAGTTCGATCAGCTGTTCGCGTGCGTCGTGTGGTGTGTCCGTGCTCATCCTTCCTCCTCGACCGTGAGCTTCGCCGTCTCGACCCCGCTCACGTCGAGGTCGAACGTCGCCTCACCGTCCACGCTGTACTCCAGTGTTGCCGTCTCGCCCGCCGATATCGTCGGCGACCACTTGACGAACCACTCGCCGTCCATCTCTATCACCGTTCCCTCGGAGAGGTCGCTCGGCTCCGCGGAGACGATGTCGGTGACGTCGAGGTCCTCCGAGGCCCCCGAGTGGTTCTCGACGACCAGCTTCACCGAGCCGTTCTCTGCGACGCGCGAGACCTGCACGTTGTTCATGATGCGCGCGAGCGCCGCGTCGATGTTCGGCGGTTCTCTCCCCGTTACCTCGGCGACCTTCGTCGCCATCTCCGGCAGGATCGTCGCCAGGACGTCCTGTTTCTTCCGGCGCTTGGCGATCGAGCGCTGTTTCGAGAGGTAGGACTTGAGGTCGCGGGCCGCCTCCCGAATCGCGAGTTCGATCTCGTCCTCGATGGCGGGGACGTTCGCGATGGCGTCCTTCGACTCGCTGGTGAAGGGGACGTTCGTCGAGGCGACGTGGACCATCACGACGGCGGGGCCGTTGGGCAGGCCGCTGTCGCCGGGCTGATCTAATCCATAATTTCGCCACCCGATCCGTTTGACCACGTCGGTCGTCGCACACGCCCCGCGCTGGTAGACGAGGGGAACGCGGTTCGCGAATCGCATCACGTCGATGCTTCCCTCGGCGGGGATCTCGCCGCCGTAGGCGATGCCCGCCTCGACGATGAACGGATCGCCGCCGTGGACCTCGGCGTCGCGCGTTGCAGCCGCGTAAAAATCGGCGTCGAACTCCTTTCTCAACCCTGCCTCGACCAGTTCGGCGGTGATCGGCGCGAGACAGTCCGTCGGTGGGGCGATGATGTCCGTCTCGCGCATCGCCGCGACGAGGTCGCGGGCGGCGTTCCGGTCGCTCGCGACCTCCCTCGCGAGCGGAACGTCGTCCGGAACCGTCCGCATGGCCGACCAGAACTCCGAGACGATGTTCTCGCGGGCGGTCGCGCCGACCGCGACCTCGTCGCGCTCCTGGGTCATGTCCGCCGCGCGGTCGACGTAGCCCTCGAGAGCCGAGCGGGTCAGCCGGTGTCGGCCGTCGTCGAACTTCGCGGCGATCCGTCGGGAGAGGGCCTCGATCGTCGCCTCGTCCTTGCGGGTGCTCGTCGCGCTATCGACCAAGCGATAGCACTCCCCGTCCCGACTCTCGGTGATCGCGCCCCACCCCGCCTCGACGGCTTTTTGCCGGGCGGTCTCGCCGAACGTGCCGTGGTCGACGCCGATCTCCTCGGCGACCGCGGCGACGATCCCCTCGAGTTCGTGGTGGGCGAGGCGGTCGCACTCGGTCACGCGCTCTGCGATACCGCTCGTGAACGCCGCGGTCGCCTCCGGTGATTTGTTCGCGGTCACCTCGCTGACGGCGCTTTCTATCGCGTCCCCCGCGGGTGGCTGCCACGCCATCTCACGACCGAAGTGTTGATCCCGGAAGTTATCGAGTACCTTCTGGGCGGTCTTCTTGCCGACGCGGGTGAACTCCTCCTGGAGGAAGCCCGAAAGCGAGTGTGAATCGGTCGCGCCGAGCATCTTGATGACCGTCCCCAGCTCTACCCCGTGTGGATGGGGGCGGATCTCCTCGGTTTCCGCGGGCAGTTGATCGGTCGCGCGCTCGGCCTTGAACGAGTCCGTCGGCTCGTGGAGTTCGATCCGGGCGTGGGGGTTGACGACGGCGGTGTGTTTGATGTAGTCGTGGAGCTGGGCGCGCGCGCGCATGTTCGCCTCCATCTCGAGTTCGATGCGCGTCCCGTGGGGCCGATCCCACGACGTGGTCTCCTCGACGCCGATCTCCGGTTCGTTGGTGTCGGTGTCGATGATCAGCTCGAAGTACTGGGCCTCCGCCGAGCCCTGCGTCCGGGAGGTAATCTTCGCGGGTTTGCCGGAGGTGAGCTGGCTGTAGAGCACCGCCGCAGAGATGCCGATCCCCTGCTGACCGCGGGACTGTTCGCGGGCGTGAAAGCGAGAGCCATACAGGAGTTTTCCGAACACTTTGGGGATCTGCTCCTTGGTGATCCCGGGGCCGTTGTCCTCGACGACGAGGCGATAGTAGTTACCGACCTCCTCGATCTCGACGTAGATGTCGGGGAGGATGCCCGCCTCCTCGGTGGCGTCCAGCGCGTTGTCGACGGCCTCCTTGACAGCGGTGACCAACCCCCGGGCCCCGCTGTCGAACCCGAGCATGTGCTTGTTCTTCTCGAAGAACTCGGCGATGGAGATCTCCCGCTGGTTTTTGGCCAGCTCGTCGGCGATCCCCGGCTCGTCGCCGAGCGTCGACTGAAGCGACGTCATTCGTACCCGTCTCTATCGGCGGCGTACGTAAAACCCGTGTGGTAGCTTGGTGAAAGTGGAAGTGAGCGGCTCAGACCGCCAGCACCGTGTCGACGAACAGCATGATCGCAAACCCCAGGATGAACAGCAGGGTCGCCTCGTCGGCGTAGCCGTGACCGTGGCTCTGGGGGATCATCTCTCGGAAGATCACGGCCATCATCGTCCCCGCGGCGAATCCCGCCGCGACGGGGAACAGCTGGGTGAACACCGCGACGAGCGCGAAGCCCGCGACGGCGGCGATCGGTTCGGGAACGCCCCCCGAGAGCGTCGTGTAGAGGACCGTCTTCGCGTCCGAGAGCCGCGTCCGGCTGGCGGGGACGGCCATCGCGAACCCGTCGGGGACGTTCTGGATGGCGATCGCGAGCGCGAGCGTGAGCCCGACGCCGTCGAGGCCGCTGCCGAAGGCGATGCCGATCGCCAGCCCCTCGGGGACGTTGTGGAGGGTGATCGAGCCACCGATCAGCAGGGCCCTGCGGGCCGTGTTGGCGTCCTCCGGTGCGATCTCGGCGTCTGCGCCGGTTTTCCGACCGTTGATCAGGAGGTGGAAGTGCGGGATCGCCCGGTTGGCGACGAGCAGGAACAGCCCGCCCAGCAGGATGCCGACGAGCACCTCGGCGAGCGAGCCGATCTCCATGCCGGGGACGATCAGCGCGAAGACCGCCGCACCGAACATGATCCCCGCGGCCAGTCCGAGCGCGGCGTCGTAGACGCGGTGGGAGATGCTCATCGCGACGAGGATCGGCAACGCCCCCAGACCGGTCGCACAGCCGGCGAGAAGCGAGACGAGAAGAACCATCGATACCGCTTCCATACCCCACCGAGGACGCGGGGCGGGTAAAAGCCCCGTGGTCGGGCACAAAACATATGTGATCCGACTGGGGAGGCGCCGTATGAACTCGATGCGCCGACAGTCGAACCGAGGGCGAGCCAGTGTCACCGCCTCACGCGCGGGCGCGCGTACGGGAAGTTTAATCACCCCGGAGGGCCAAGCCCTACTCAGATTTTATGTCCGAGCAGAGTGAGTACGGAGCCGGCCAAATCCAGGTGTTAGAGGGGCTCGAAGCCGTTCGCACCCGACCGGCGATGTACATCGGGTCTACCGACTCTAGAGGGCTGCACCACCTCGTCTACGAGGTCGTCGACAACGCGATCGACGAGGCGCTCGCGGGGTACTGTGACACCATCGGGGTGACGATCCACGAGGACGACTCGGTGAGCGTCAGCGACGACGGCCGAGGCATCCCCGTCGACACCCACGCCGAGTACGACCGGCCCGCCCTCGAGGTGATCATGACCGTGCTTCACGCCGGCGGGAAGTTCGACTCGAAGTCGTATCAGGTCTCCGGGGGGCTCCACGGCGTCGGCGTCTCTGTCGTCAACGCCCTCTCGAAGCGCCTCGAGGTCGAGGTCCGACGGGACGGCGCGGTCTGGCACCACCGCTTCGACCACGGCGCCCCGGAGGGCGACATCGAGCGGGTCCGCGACCTCGAAGAGGGTGAAGAGACGGGTACTATGGTCAGGTTCTGGCCCGACGACGCGGTCTTCGAGGACTGCGAGTTCGACGCCTCGACGCTCGAGACCCGCATCCGGGAACTGGCCTTCCTCAACCCCGGCGTCGCCATCACGCTGACGGACGAGCGCGACGGGGGCGAGTCGACCTTCCAGTACGACGGCGGGATCCGCGAGTTCGTCGAGTACCTCAACGAGACGCGTACCCCGCTCCACGACGACGTGCTCTATCTCGCCGACGAGGAACGGGACATCCAGGTCGAGGTGGCGATGCAGGCCACCGACGAACTCCAGGGGTCGATCCACGCCTTCGCGAACAACATCAACACGCGCGAGGGAGGATCGCACCTGACGGGGTTCAAGACCGCGCTGACACGCG
Organism: Halalkalicoccus sp. NIPERK01; assembly: GCF_030287405.1. NCBI lineage: Archaea > Methanobacteriati > Methanobacteriota > Halobacteria > Halobacteriales > Halalkalicoccaceae > Halalkalicoccus > Halalkalicoccus sp. NIPERK01. The sequence continues at coordinate 98,233 of NZ_JASVVV010000008.1, forward strand.
TGGTCAACGACTACGCGAACGGGCAGGGACTGCTCGACGACATCGACGGGAACCTCCGCGGCGAGGACGTCCGCGAGGGCCTTACTGCCGTTATCTCGATCAAACACCCCGACCCGCAGTTCGAGGGCCAGACGAAGACCAAACTCGGCAACAGCGAAGTCAGAGGAATCGTCGAGAGCGCGATGCACGAGGGGCTCTCGACGTACTTCGAGGAACACCCCGACACCGCGCGGGCGCTCATTCGCAAGGCCGTCGAGGCCGCCAAGGCCCGCAAGGCCGCGAAGCAGGCCGAGGAGCTGACGCGCAGGAAGAGCGCGCTCGAATCGACGGCGCTCCCGGGAAAGCTCGCGGACTGTCAGACCCGCGATCCGACCGAGGCCGAACTGTTCGTCGTCGAGGGCGACTCGGCGGGCGGGAGCGCAAAACAGGGCCGCGCCCGCGAGTTCCAGGCGATACTTCCCCTCTCCGGAAAGATCCTCAACGTCGAGAAACACCGCCTCGATCGGGTGCTCGAGAACGACGAGATCCGCGACCTCATCACCGCGGTCGGCGCGGGCGTCGGCGAGGAGTTCGACATCGGCGAGGCGCGCTACCAGAAGGTCGTCATCATGACCGACGCCGACGTCGACGGGGCGCACATCCGCACGCTGCTGTTGACGCTGTTCTACCGACACATGCGCCCGCTGATCGAGGCCGGCTACGTCTACGCCGCCCAGCCGCCGCTGTATCGGCTGCGCTACGGCGGGGAGACCCGCGAGGCGATGACCGAGGCCGAACGCGAGGAGATCATCGCCGAGCACGGCTCGCCCGACCGAGTCCAGCGCTTCAAGGGACTGGGCGAGATGAACCCCGACCAGCTCTGGGAGACGACGATGAACCCCGAGAACCGGGTGCTCAAACGCGTCACCATCGAGGACGCCGCCGCAGCGGACAGAATGTTCTCGGTGCTGATGGGCGACGCCGTCGAGCCGCGAAAGCGGTTCATCCAGGAGCACGCGAAGGAGGCCGAATGGGTCGACATCTGAAAACGAAAGCCCTCGAAACGGACTGGCGTCCGTTCCTCGCCCTTTGCATGTCCGCCAGGCCGCATGGCGAGCGATTCCGATCGGAATCGCTCGCCGGAGGCCCAGCCACGCACCTCCCCGTTCGATTTGCGGCCCGTGGCCGCAAATCGAGGCCACCGCACCGCGAACAGCCACCGCAGCCGCACCACGAACGACACCCACCGCGACCACCACACCCTGAGATCCCCACACCATGAGTTCCGACGTACCCAACCCGAACATCGACGCCGCACGCATCGACACCGTCCGAATCGAGGACGAGATGGAGCAGTCGTACATCGACTACGCGATGAGCGTCATCGCAGGCCGGGCGCTGCCCGACGTCCGCGACGGCCTCAAACCCGTCCACCGGCGCATCCTGTATGCGATGCACGAAATGGGCGTGACGAGTCGCTCCAGCCACCGCAAGTCCTCCTCGGTCGTCGGCGAGACGATGGGGGACTACCACCCCCACGGCGACAGCGCGATCTACGACACGCTCGTCCGGATGGCCCAGGGCTTCTCGATGCGCTATCCACTGGTCGACGGTCAGGGCAACTTCGGCTCCGTCGACGGCGACCCCGCGGCGGCCATGCGCTACACCGAGGCCCGGATGAGCCCGATCGCAGAGGAACTGCTCGCGGACATCGGGAAGGACACCGTCGAGTTCCAGTCGAACTACGACGACCGCCTCGAGGAACCGGAGGTCCTGCCCTCGGCGATCCCCAACCTACTGGTCAACGGCTCGTCGGGCATCGCCGTCGGGATGAGCACCAACGTCCCGCCGCACAATCTGAGAGAGGTGATCGACGCGACGATCCACCTGATCGAGAACCCGGAGTGTTCGATCCCGGACCTGATGGAACACGTCAAGGGGCCGGACTTCCCGACGGGTGCGAACATCGTGGGTCGGGAGCCGATCCATTCCGCCTATACAACGGGCCGCGGGCGGATCCGCGTGCGCGCGGAGTTCGAGCGCGAGCAGGCGGGCAAGCGAGAGCGGATCGTCATCACGGAGCTACCCTTCCAGCAGAACAAGTCGCGGCTGGTCGAACGCATCGCCGAGAACGTCAACGAGGGAAAGATCGAGGGTATCTCGGACCTGCGCGACGAGTCCGACAGAGATGGGATTCGAATCGCGATCGACCTCAAGCGCGGCGCGAACGCCGACGTCGTCGAGAACCAGCTCTTAGAGCACCACCTCGAACGGACCTTCGGCGTCATCAACCTCGCGCTGGTCGACGGCCAGCCCCGGGTGCTCGACCTGAAGGAGACCCTCGAGCACTACGTCGCACACAGAAAGGAGGTCGTCCGTCGGCGCAGCGAGTACGATCTGGGCGAGGCCGAAGAGCGCGCGCACATCCTCGAGGGACGGCTGAGGGCGCTCGACGACGTCGACAACGTGGTCGAGTTGATCCGCGATGCGGAGGACCGCGAGAGCGCGAAGGCCGACCTGAGAGAGGAGTTCGACTTCTCGGAGGCCCAGGCCGAACACATCGTCCGGATGCAACTGGGCAGCCTGACCTCGCTCGAACGCGATGAGATCGCCGAGGAGTACGACGCGCTGGTCGAGGAGATCGAGCGCCTCGAAACCATCCTCGCGAACGAATCGGAGCTCCTGGGCGTCATCAAGGCGGAACTCCGGGAGATCCGCGAGGAGTACGGCGACGATCGGCGAACCAGCATCGTCGAGGGCGGCGACACGGTGCTCCACGAGGACCTCATCCCCGAGGAGGACTCCCTGATCCTCGTCACCGAGGACGACTACGTCAAGCGGATGCCCGTCGCGGCGTTCGACCCGCAGGGCCGGGGCGGCAAGGGGATCATCGGCGCGAACCTCAAGGAGGGCGACCGCGTCTCGAAGGTGTTCCGCGCGAACACCCACGACTACCTGCTTTGCTTTACGAACCACGGCAAGGCCTACCAGCTTCGCGGCTTCGACATCCCCGAGATGAGCCGCACGGCCCGCGGGAAGTCGGCGGTGAACATCCTCGACCTCGAGGCCGACGAGGAGTTGACGGCGGTCGTGAACACCGACGACTTCGACGACGAGGAGTTCCTGACGATGGTCACCGAACGCGGCTACGTCAAGCGGACCGAGGCCGGCGCATTCGAGCGGGTCCGGTCGACGGGCCTGATCGCCGCCTCGCTCGAAGAGGGCGATCGGCTGGTCGACGTCACCGTCACCGACGGCTCGACCGACCTCGTGATCGCCACGCGCGAGGGGATGGCAATCCGCTTTCCCGAGAGCGAGGCCCGCGCGATGGGACGCACCGCCAGAGGAGTGAACGGGATCAAGCTACAGGAGGGTGATTCGGTCGTCGGTCTCGTCACGGCGGAGGAGGGCCGTGACCTGCTGACGATCACCGAGAACGGCTACGGCAAGCGCACCCCCTTTTCCGAGTACCGCACCCAGTCGCGCTACGGAAAGGGGCTGATCGACATCAAGACGGGCGAGCGAAACGGGCCGGTCGCCGCCGTCGAGTCCGTGAGCGAGGCCGACGACCTCGTGGTGATGAGCGACGACGCCCAGATCATGCGGATCCACGCCGCCGACGTCTCGACGGTGGGACGAAACACCATGGGCGTGATCGTAATGCGACTCGCCGGGGACGACCGCGTCGCCAGCGTCGACGTGATCCGCGACGCCGCGTAGAACCGGACGGAACTTAGCGAGGAACATCGAGAGGTACGCCCGGATCGAGACCCGCCCGGCGGGCGCGACGAACGGATCGTCAGATCATGTCCTCTTTTTCGAGGCCGACCATGACGTCGTTGACGAGCGAATCGACGTCCTCGTAGGGGAACTCCTGGTGGCCCGACAGGCGGGTGGCCATCTCCATGGCGGTGAAACTCGTGCCGTCGGACTCGAACTTCGTCGCGGGCCCGTTCGGGAGCGCGGGGACGAGGTCCATCTGGTTCTTGACGGGGTAGTCCGCGTCGGCGAAGGCGTCACGGAGCTGCGACCGGAGGTCGTCTTTGTCTGCCATAGCGGGTACCTGCTCGCCCAGACGGTAAAAACGTTCTGAAACAACTATAACTGCATTGGGAATTTCGTCCGGCAAACTGAACCTTTTTGACCGCGCCGGGCCACCTGCGCGGTATGCGGGACGTCCTAACCGAGTGGCGGCCGGTCGTCGACGACGCGATCGAGGAACTCCTCCCCCGCGACATCGACGAGGCCTATCTGGAGGAGTGGTTCGGACCGGCGAGCCACCGGTACGATTCGGGGGCGATCCAGCGCGCGCTGTCGGATCCGATCTGGGACCTCCTCGACCGGGGCGGGAAGCGCTGGCGGGCGGTCGTCTGTCTGCTGCTGCTCGATGGGTTCGGGGCCGACCCCCACGAGTACCTCCCCTACGCCTGTATCCCCGAGATCCTGCACAACGGGACGATCATCGTCGACGACGTGGAGGACGAAGCCCGGATCCGCCGGGGGAAGCCCGCTCTGCACCACGAGTTCGGACAGGACATCGCGCTCAACGCCGGCAACGCGATGTACTTCCTCCCCCTGAAGGTGGTCGGCAAGAACCCCGCGGACCTCGATCCGGGGACCCAACTCGCGATCTACGACATGCTCATGGACGAACTCAACCGCACGCATCTGGGCCAGGGGATGGACATCTACTGGCACCGGAACCGCGAGGCGACGGTCGCCGAGGCGGAGTACCTCGAGATGTGTGCGTGCAAGACGGGCTGTCTGGGGCGGATCGTCGCCCGCCTCGCCGCCCTCATCACCGACCAGTCCTCGGCGGTCGAACGCGAGATCGCCAAGTACGCCGAGGACATGTCCATCGCGTTCCAGATCGGCGACGACATCCTCGACGTCGAGAGCACGGTCGAGGGTAACGCCGAGTTCGGCAAGGCCTTCGGCAACGACATCCGCGAGGGCAAACGCACCCTGATGGCGATTCACGCCCTCTCGGAGGCCGACGCCGAGGACGCAGACCGGCTGTCGACGATCCTCCACGAGCCGGAGAACACGCGCGAGGAGATCCTCGAGGCCATCGAGGTCCTCCAGTCGACCGGGAGCGTCGAGTACGCCCGCGAGCGGGCGTTGGAGTTCGCCGAGAGCGCCCGCGAGCACCTCCGGGAGGTCCCCCTCGACGAGGTGCGCGCCGAGCAACTCGCCTCCTTCACCGAGTTCGTCATCGACCGGGACGTCTAGCCCTCGGCCCCGCCGGATCGCCTACCTCCGTAGCGAGGGTTATCCCCGAGGCTGGCCTAGACGGTCGAATGGCGACGGTGCGGACCGGCGACATCGAAACGTACTACGAACAGCGAGGCTCCGGCCCGGCGATTGTCTTCGTCCACGGCGCGATCCTCGATCACGGCCAGTGGACCCCACAGATGGAGCCACTGAGCGACGACTACACCACGATCGCCTACGACGTGCGGGGCCACGGACGGACCGGCGGGTCGGCCAGGGAACGCTACTCGATCGAACTGTTCGCCGAGGACCTCGCCGCGCTCGTCACCGCGCTCGACCTCGACCGGCCCGTGCTCTGTGGGCACTCGATGGGCGGGTGTATCGCACAGGCCTACGCGGCCAGGTATCCCGATAGGCTGGCCGGCCTCGTGCTCGCCGATACGTTCGCGCCGGAACCCCTCACCCGTGGCGAGTGGGTACAGCGGTCGCTCCTGTTGCGCGCGACCGTTCCGCCGGTGCGACTCCTCGGGTACGAACGCGTCGAGCGGGCGCTGGTGTGGCTCCACGAACGGCTTTCGAGGGGCGCGAGCGGCGATTACGGCGAGATCGAACGGCTCCGGTCGGGGGGGCCGCGGATGGCGACCGACGAGTTCGCGAAGGTGATCCGGGCGGTCGCGCGGTTCCACGAGACGGACCTCGACCTCGCTGCGATCACGACGCCGACCCTGGTTATCTACGGCGAGAACGAACCGGCGTTCGTTCGCCGGCACGTCCCGACCCTGGAAACGACGCTCCCGGACGCCACCGTTCGGGAGGTCCCCGGCGCGGGCCACGCCTCGAACCTCGACGACCCAGACTCCTTCACCCGGTCGATCCGGGAGTTCCTCGCGCGAATCGGGTTCGCCGATCCCGCACACGGGACCGAGTGAGTCCCGCCGTGATTTATACGCGCCGCGCCGTGGAACCGGTATGGCAGTCGACCCCGACTTCGAGTACGACCTGCTGAAGCGCCTGACCGAAACACGCGGAGTTCCCGGCTACGAGGACCGGGTGCGCGAGATCGTCCGCGAGGAACTCTCGGGGGAGGTCGACGAACTGCGCACCGACGCGATGGGCAACGTGATCGGCACCCTCGAGGGCGATTCGGACTATTCGGTGGTCGTCGCGGCCCACATGGACGAGATCGGGTTCATGGTCACGCACGTCGACGACCGGGGCTTTCTCGCGGTCGATCCGTTAGGCGGGTTCGATCCCCGCGTGCTGAAGGCCCAGCGAGTGACGGTTCACACGCAGTCGGGCGATCTGCCCGGGGTGATCGGCTCGCCGCCGCCCCACACCCTCGACGAGGAGGAACGAGAGCAGACCCCGAAGACCGAGGACGTGCGCATCGACCTCGGACTCGGTTCGGAGACGGTCGATAAGCGCGTCTCCCCCGGTGATCTCGTGACGCTGGATCAAGATACGGAAACCGTCGGCGACCATATCACGGGAAAGGCGATCGACAACCGGGTCAGCGTCTTCGCGCTGATCGAGGCCGCCCGGCGGATCGCGGACCCCGCGGTGACCGTCCACTTCGCCGCGACCGTCCAGGAGGAGGTCGGTCTCCGGGGAGCCCACGCGCTCGGGGTGGATCTGGACCCGGATCTGGCGATCGCGCTGGACACCACCGTCGCGAACGACGTGCCGGGCTTCGAGGAGCGCGAGTACGTCACCCGCTGTGGCGAGGGGACCGCGATCAAACTGAAGGATTCGAGCGTGATCACCAGCCCGAAGGTCCACAGACGGCTCGCAGAAGTGGCCGAAAACGAGGGGATCAGCCACCAGTTCGAGGTCCTGCCCGCCGGGGGCACCGACACCGCGGGATTCCAGACGTCGGCCGGAGCCAAGCCCGTCGGCGCGATCTCGATCCCCACCCGGTACCTCCATACGGTCACCGAGAGCGCCCACGTCGAGGACGTCGCGGCGACGATCGACCTCCTGAGCGCCTTCCTCGACGCCGAGACGGGCGAGCGCGACTACCGGCTCTGACGGACGGCGGAAACCAACATATTCAGTACGGCGCGTTCCCAACCCCCGCGTATGACCGAGGACCGAGACCGGGACCGGGACCTCTCGCGGCGACTGTTCATGCGCGAGACGGTGATCGGCGGGACGGCGGCGGCCGTCGCGGCGAGTGGCACGGCGGGCGCACAGGAAGAGGGCGGGGACAGCGGTGGCGGTGAGGGTGGAGGCGGCGGCGAAGGCGGCGAGGGCGGTGGCGGAAGCGGAGAAGGCGGTGGCGGCGGCGAGGGCGGCGAAGGTGGCGAGGGTGGTGGAGAAGGTGAAGGGGGCGGTGGCGGCAACCAGGTACCCGCCTGGTCGAGTTTCGTTCAGGACGCCAACGGCTTCGACGGCACCGACGACCAGCGTGGCTCGGGCGAGGTCACGATCCAGGTCGGCGCGGGCGACGGCCTCGCGTTCGACCCGGCGGGCGTCTGGGTCGACGCCGGTACCACGGTGATCTGGGAGTGGACCGGCGAGGGCGGCGGTCACAACGTCAGTTCGACCGGCGACCTGGAGTTCGAGAGCGAGATCACCGAGGAAGCCGGCTTCACCTTCGAGCACACGTTCGAGGAGGGGGGTATCCACGAGTACGAGTGTGTACCCCACACCGGCCAAGGCATGCACGGCGGCGTCGCGGTCGGCGAGGAGATCGAGACCACCGAGGCCCAGAGCGAGAGCGGCGGCGGCGGGGAGTCGAGCGGCGTCCAGTTGCCCGACTCGGCGAAGTCGGTCGGCGTCGCGCTCACCGTCGCGCTGGGTTCGACGCTCGGGCTCACCTACGTGTTCATGAAGTACGGCGGCGACTACGAGGGCGACCGCGTCGAATAGCCCACAAGCGAACCCCTTAAGCCGCCGGTTCGGCCAGTAACGGTGTGTACCGACGACCGGTCGCGGGTCGTGATACCCGATGAGGATCAACGTCGACTGGCGCGTGAGCGCCCGCCTCACCGGGGTCGTCCTCAGGTGGCTCACCGTCCCCCTCGGCTTCCCGCTCCTGGTCGCGGTCTACTACGGCGAGGCGCTCTCCCCGTTTCTCGTGGCGATGGCGGTCTCGCTGCTCGCGGGCGAGGCGCTCGTTCAGACGGGCAGAGAGGGGCGCCTCGGCCCGCGCGAGGCGTTCCTCATGGTCGCGGTGACGTGGTTCGTCGTCCCGCTCGCGGGGGCGATCCCGTTCGTCGTCGCGGGGACGGGATCGATCGCCCACCCGGTCGACGCGCTGTTCGAGTCGATGAGCGGCGTCACGACCACCGGCGCGACGGTCCTGCTGGACTTCGAGATCCACGCCCGCTCGATCATGATGTGGCGACAGGTCAGCCAGTGGCTCGGGGGGCTCGGCATCCTCGTCCTCGCGACGGCGATCCTCTCGCAGATCGGCGTCGGTGGCGCACAGCTCATGGAGTCCGAAACCCAGACACGGGACGTCAACAAACTCGCCCCGCGGATCGCCCAGACCGCACGCCTGCTCGGCGAACTCTACGTCGGGCTGACGTTCCTGCTGGTGGCGATCCTCTACGCGCTCTCGCTGGTCGGTCTCGCCCCGAACATGGGGCTGTACAACGCGGTCGCCCACCCGCTGACGACCGTCTCGACGGCTGGCTTCTCGCCGGAGGCCGACAGTGTCATGGCCTTCTCGCCGGCCGTCCAGTGGGTCATCACCCTGTTCATGATCGTCGGGGCGACGAACTTCCTGCTCATCTACTTCGCCCTGCAGGGCGACTGGCGAAGGCTCGTCGATAGCGAGGAGTTCCGCTTCTACGTCGCGTTGCTCGCGCTGTTGGGGGCGATCACGACCGTCCTGCTCGTCCTCGACGAGACCTACGCGGGCGGCATCGAGGAGACGGTGCGCCACGCCGTGTTCAACACCGTCTCGATGATGACGACGACGGGCTACGCGAACGTCGACTTCGACGGCTGGGAGGCGGGCGCGAAACACGTCCTGTTCGTCTGTATGTTCATCGGCGGGATGGCCGGGTCGACCACCTGCTCGATCAAGACGCTGCGCTGGCTGGTCGTCCTCAAGGGGTTTCGCCGCGACCTGTTCACCTCGATCCACCCCGAGGCGATCCGCCCCGTCCGACTGAGCGGCGAGGTGATCGACGAGGAGGCGATCCGGGACATCTACGCGTTCACCCTCGTGAACCTCCTGCTCTTCTCGGCGGCGACGACCTTCATCGTCGTCGACGGCGCCCGCGCGGGCCTCGCGCTGAGCGAGTTCGACGCGATGGGCGCGGCCGCGGCGACGTTCCTCAACATCGGCCCCGCCTTCGGCATCGCCGGCCCCTTCGGCACCTACGAGGGGTTCCCGACGACGACCAAACTGGTGATGATCGTCCTGATGTGGATCGGCCGCATCGAAGTGATCCCGGTGCTCGTCCTGCTCACGAAGGCCTTCTGGACCTCATAGCACCGCGGCCACGGCGTCGACCACGTCGGTGCGCGCGAAGACGATGACGTGATCGCCGACCTCGATCCGCGTCTCCCCCCGCGGGATGATACACTCCCCGTCGCGGGTGACCGCGCCGACGACGACCGCCTCCGGGAGGTCGGCCATCGACTCCTTCAGGGGGCGACCCGCCAGCACGCTCTCGCGGTTGATCTCGACCTCGATGACCTCCGCCCGGTCGTTGTGGATGAGCGAGATGTTCTCGGCGCGGCCCTCGTGGGTGAATCGGGTGATCTCCTCGGCGGTGATCTCCCGCGGGTTGATCGCCGCGTCGACGCCGACGGACTCGAAGATGTCGACGTAATCGCCGTGTTCGACGACCGCCACCGCACGGGCGGCCCCGAGCTGTTTCGCCAGCAGCGAGATGAGCAGGTTCGCCTCGTCGTGGAGCAGCGCGCTCACGACGACGTCGGCCTCGTCGATGTGTTCCCGCGAGAGGAACTCCATGTCCGTCGCGTCGCTCTCCATCACCACGGTGTTGGGAAGGCGCTCGGCGAGGTCGCGCGCCCGGTCGTGGTCCTCCTCGATGAGTCGGGGCGAGAGCCCCTGTTGTTCGAGCAGTCGGGCGACCTGGAACCCGATCTCGCTGCCGCCGATGACGACGATCTCCTCGGTCGATCCCGGCGTCTGCTCGGGCGAGAGTTCGGCCCCGAAGCGCTGGACGCTCTCGGGGCTGCCGATCACGACGACGTAGTCGCCGGCCTCGAGGACCGTCTCCCCGCGGGCGATCTGGACGGTCTCGCCCCGGAGCAGGCCGACGAACGTCAGCGAGTCGAACCGATCGGCCTCCGCGACGGTCTGTCCCGCGATCGAACTGTTCTCGGGGATCTCGAACTCGGCCATCTGGACGGTCCCGCCGGCGAAGGGGTCGGCGTCGCGCGCGGCGGGCAGGCCGACGATGGTGACGATCGCCTGCGCCGACAGCAGGTCCGAACAGACCATGAAGTCGACGCCGAAGCCCCGGTTCGATCGGTTCCACGTGTCGAGCAGGTCGGGCTTCTTCACCCGGGCGATGGTGAACACCTCGCCCGCGATCTTCGCGGCGTTGCAGGCGACGATGTTCGTCTCGTCGTTGTCGGTGCTCGCGATGAGCATGTCCGCCCGGTCGATCCCCGCCTCCTCGAGCGTCGGCATCGAGGTGCCGTCGCCCTGAATGGCCAACACGTCGATCGAGTAGGTCAACTCTTCGACGCGGTCGGCGTCGATGTCGACGACGACGACCTCGTGGGAGTCGGCGAGTCCGGCCGCGATCGAGGAGCCGACCTCGCCGGCACCGATGATGATTACGCGCACGGAACCACCGCTGGTGTCATTGCTCGCCGGTTTGCGACCGGGGCGTATGGGTATTTCCCTTCATACTGTCGGTCGTGGGAGTCTGGCCTGCAGTGGCACGCTTAGACGGGCACGGCCACGAGTCCCGCCTCTCGCGGCTCCAAGTGATTCACGGCGGTACGACCGACGGTATCAGACGGACTCGGGCGTCCGGTGGACCTCGAGGTCGACCTCGCGTGGCTCGCCTTCGAGGTCCGCGACGATCCGCTCGACGATGCGTTCTGCCTCCTCCTCGACCTTCGGCTTGACCTTCTCGATCACCCAGCCCAGCGAGACGAACGCCGGGAGGTCGATCGCACTCGAACTGGCCGAGTCGGGGTCGAACCCGATGTGGAGGTAGACCCGCGAGGCGGTCTCCTCGCCTTCGGGGGCCTCCTCGGGCACCTCCTCGACGCGCCAGTGGCCGCGGGCGTGGATGTCCTTGACCAGTCGCCAGTCGATCCGCGTGGGGGGATCGACCTCCGTGACCTCCGAACGCGCGGTGTACGAGAGCTTCCACCACTCGAGTCGGAGGTCGTACTCGGTGCCGGGCGAGCCGTCGCCGTGCTGGCGGACCTCCGTGAGGTACTTCGAGTAGTTCGCGTACCGGGGAAAGTCGATGAGGAACTCGTAGACCTCCTCGGGCGGCAGGTAGACGACCGTGCTCAGTTCGACTTCGTCCACGGGGTGGGTTGCGACGACCGCGCCCTAAGTGTTTGGATACGGGGTGGCTCGGCGACCGAATACGGGCGGCTGACGGAGTTATGCCCTCGGACGGCGTACGTTCTCGACATGAGTACGGGAGAACTCGAGCCGTTTCACGGGATTCAGGTGCCGGGCGTCTGTTTCGAGTCGGGCCACTGCGTCTGGCTGCTTCGCTTCACCGAGACGCCGACGGATCTACCTAGCTACACCGAGGTGTGGCTGATCACGCCCGACGGCGGGACGACGCTGTTCGTCGACCCCGAGGAGGCCGCCGCGACGGTCGAGGAGTACCACGCGTTCGACGAGGTGCGCGGGGCGGAGATCGACGTCGCGCTCCCCGATCAGGAGACGATTCGGGTTACGGTGGCCGGCGACACCGACCTCGAGTTCGACCTCACACACGAGCTAACGCCGCGGGCGCGCGCCCTGAGCGCGATGCTGAACGCGACGCCCGAGCGGGTCGCCCGGAGCCGGATCGGGGCCGCCGTCGGCACGGCGACGCTGAACACGCTGTTGCCCGCCAACGGGCTTCGCGTGGCCGGCACGACCGACACGGGGCGGCGCTACCGGAACGAACCGGTGCGGGTGACGCTCGGTACCGACGCCTCGGCGACCCTCGACGGGGAGGACCTCGGGGGGCTCGCCCCACCCACTCGGCCGATTGCGTTCGGCGACCTCCACGTTCCCGACCGGCCGGTCGTCACGTTCGGCGATCTCTTCCTCGAATATCCGGTGAAGTGACGCCTCCAGACCGGGGCGGTCTGGGCATCGGCGATAGACACCCTTACGGCCGGGTCCCTGCTCCCGTTCGACATGGAACCGGACACGGACGCGGATGCGGACGTACTGATCGTCGGCGGTGGGGTCGCCGGACTCACGGCGGGGACCTTCACCGCCCGCGCCGGACTGGAGACGCTGGTCGTCACGGCGGGCGAGTCGATCCTGCGGCGTAATGCCCACCTCGAGAACTACCCCGGGTTCCCCGCGGGCGTCGACTCGCGGCTGTTCGTCGACATGACGCGCGCGCAGGCGGAACGCGCGGGCTGTGGGTTCGTAGACGGGGAGGTCACGCAGGTCACGCACGCCAACGGGAACGAGGAGGGCTTCGAGGTCGCGACCGCCGGGGGCGACGTGCATCGAGCAGCGCGGGTGATCGCCGCCTCGTGGTCGGATTCGAGCTACCTCGAATCGCTCGACGTGGACCTCGATCGCCGGGGGAGCAAGCAGTACATCGGTATCGACGACGAGGGCCGCACCGCGGTCGAGGGTCTGTATGCCGCCGGGCGGATCGCCCGCCGGTACCACCAGGCGGTGATCGCGGCGGGCCACGGCGCGGAGGTCGCCCTGACGCTGATCCACGATTCCGACCTGCATTTCTACAACGACTGGGTCGTTCCGGAGGGGTATTTCACCGACCGGGGTCGGGAGGTCCCGCCGGGCTGTGAGGAGATCGACGCCGAGGAACGCGAGCGCCGGGCGGCCGAGAGCCGCGAGGCCATGCGCGAGTGGTTCGCGGAGCCACACGGGGACGAGCCGACGCCGCATCCGAGCCTCGTGGAAGAGTGATCGCGGTCCTCAGGGAAGCGTCTCGCAGGCCACGCCGTCGCCGTCAGCGTCGAGCCGGTGTGGATCGCTCGGATCGTCGTCGTAGACGGCCTGGGCCTGTGCCTGCGTCTCGAAGTCCGAACAGTCGAGGTCGCCGTCGGTCCCGGCGGGTGGACTCTCGTTCCCACTCCCGTCGTCCGCGGGCGGGTCGTCCGTCGAGCCCTCGAAGCCCCACAGGCCGACCCCTTCGCGCTGGGCGTCGGCCTCGGCGCCCTTGAAGGCGGGGCGCTCGGAGAACTGCGAGTCGTACATCCGGGCGAGGCCCTCGTCGATCAGCGCGCGGTTGAACGAGTCCCCGTCGTCGGTGTAGACGTAGACGAGCAGCCGACCGAACGATCCGCGCCGGTCGGCCTCGGGGTCGACCGCGATGCGGACCTCCTTCCCGTCGAGTTCATCGGTGGCGTACGCCGTCGCGCGGTCGCCCCACTCGGCGAGCCAGTCCGCTCCAGCAGTGGTGTCGGGAATCCCCTCGAAGTCGTCGGGATCGCTCTGACCGTATGTCTCGGGGGTGTCGACCCCGAGCAGCCTGATGGTGTCGACCTCGCCGTTCGGGAACGTGACCTCCATCGTGTCGCCGTCGATCACCCGATCGACCGTGACAATCCACTCCGTGCCGTCGGCCGGCCCGCGTGTGGACGCCGGCTCGTCGGTCCCGTCGCCATCGGAATCGTCCGAGTCGCTCGATGGACCGTCCCCATCGTCCTCCGATCCGGCGTCCGAGGACCCATCCGTCGAGTCGTCGGAGTCGGACCCGCTCGACGGGTCGCTCCCCGCGTCGTCCTCGGGCGCGTCCGACTCCGTCCCGTCAGAGTCGTTTCCATCGCTGGTGCTATCGCCGTCGTCCCCGTTGGAGTCGTCCGCCTCGTCGGACGTATCGGAGGCCGGTTCGTCCGAGTCGGCCGAACCGGAGTCGTCCGGCGGATCCGTGCCGTTCGAGTCGTCGCTCCCCTCGGGGTCGGACTCGTCGTCGCCGTCGTCAGCCCCGTCCTCGCCGCCTCCGCCGTCGGTCCCTTCGGGGTCGCCGTCCCCGCTTTCGACCGGTTCGCCGTCTCCGGGACCGGGGTCGTCGGTTCCGACACCGGCACAGCCGGCGAGCACGACGACGAGACAGAGGACGGCGATGCTACAGAGTCGACGCGAACGTCCGCTCATGCACGTTCCTCGTCGATCCGTTATGTGAGTGTTTGGACTGGTACGATCTAGCTAGGTTATTTGGGCGCTGGACCGCCGGCGATCCCGGAGCGACCGGCTACGTTTAACCCCTCGGGTCGAAAAGGGCGGATAGATGCTCTCGGGAGTGAACGTCGCGCTCGGAATCACGGGGTCGATCGCCGCGGTCAAGACGGTGGAGATCGCCCACGAACTGCGCCGGCGCGGTGCGAACGTCAGAGGGGTGATGAGCGAGAGCGCACGGGGGATCGTCCACCCCTGGAGCGTCGAGTTCGCCACCGACGAGGAGGTGGTCACGGAGATCACGGGGCGAGTCGAACACGTCGACCTCTGTGGCTGGGAGGGGTGGGCCGACGTGCTGTTGATCGCGCCGGCGACGGCGAACACGGTGGGGAAGATCGCGGGCGCGATCGACGACACGCCCGTCACGACCTGTGCGACGACCGCCCTCGGGGCGGACCTGCCGGTCGTGATCGCCCCCGCGATGCACGAACCGATGTACGACCACCCAGGGGTGCTCGATTCGATCGAGCGCGTCGAGGGGTGGGGCGTCGAGTTCGTTTCACCGCGCATCGAGGAGGGCAAGGCGAAGATCGCCGCCGCCGACGCCATCGCGCTCGCGACCGCGCGGGCGGCGACGCCCTCGGCGCTCGCGGGCGAGCACGTCGTCGTGACGGCCGGAGCGACCGCCGAATCGGTCGACCCCGTGCGCGTGTTGACCAACCGCTCGTCGGGCAAGACCGGGCGGGCGGTCGCGCGGGCCTGCTACGTCGCCGGCGCGGACGTGACGCTGATCCACGCGCTCGTCGGCCCCCACCCGGTGACCGCGGGCGAGGAGGCGGACCCGGCGACCTACGCCGAGTTCGTGAGCGTCGAGAGCAGCGCCGAACTCTCGGAGGCGGCACTCGCGGCCGCCGCGGACGCCGACGCGTACGTCTCGGTCGCGGCGATCAGCGACTACACCGTCGAACCCGAGGAGGAGAAGATCCGCTCGGGCGAGGACGTCTCGCTCGACCTGCTCCCGAGCCCGAAGGTGGTCGACGCCGTCCGGGAGGCCAATCCGGACCTCCCGATCGTCGGGTTCAAGACCGAGACGGGCGGCGACGACGATGCGATGGTCGAGGCCGCACGCGCGATCGCCGAGCGCGTCGGCATGAGCTTCGTCGTCGCCAACGACGCGAGCGTGATGGGCGCGGAGGAGACGCGCACCCTGTTCGTCGACGGCGAGGTCACCGAACGCGTCGGGACGAAGGCGGAGATCGGCGAGGCGGTCGCGGCCGAACTCGGCGACCGGATCGGCGGAACCGCCACGCGACACGAGGAATAACGAAATCGTTTTCCTTGGCCTACCGTTTGATTCGGGTAGCATGGACCCCAGCTATGAGTAGGGACAGTCCACCACAGGGAGGGGCCGTTCGTGGCGACTGAGCGGGTTCTCGTGCCGGTCGAGCGATCCCTGACGCTCAGGCGGACCGTCGGCTACGCCGTCGAATCGGCGCGCACGGCCGAGGGAAGCGTCGAACTCCACTTCGTCGTCGCGGTGACCGACGACGAGCGGACGCCGGGCGGCCGCGAGTCGATCGAGGCGGCCGAGTCGCTGCTGGATCGGGTCCGCGCCTGGACCGACGAGGACCTCGGGGAGGAGCGGGTGCCCGTCGAGACGGCCGTCGTCGGGACCGATCGGTACCTGTTCAGCCCGCGGGACTACGCCGACCGCCTCGCGGAGTACGTCCGGGAGCACGACGTCGACCGCGTGCTGATCGACCCGGAGTACCGCCCCGGGTCCAGCGCGCCGATGCTCCGCCCGCTCGAACACCGCCTCCGGGAACACGGCATCGCGTACGAGGAGGCCCCGGTCGAGCCGAGGACGCGCCGTGGACGGCTCGTCACGCCCGGCGGCGCGAGCCGGTTCGTCGCGCTGTTCGCCCTCTCCTTTGGCTTCTATCTCCTCATGGGCGATCCGACCTACTGGTTCGACCTCGTAACGGGGGCGACCACGGGACTGATCGTCGCGTTCACCCTCGATCACGTGGCGTTCTCGCGTCCGCCGTCGGTCCGCCGGACGCCCCGGCGCGCGCTCCGGTTCGCCGTCTACGTCCCGTACCTCCTGTTCGAGATCGTCAAGGCGAACGTGGCGGTCTCGCTCGTGATCCTGCGGCCGTCGATGCCGATCCAGCCGCGGCTGACCCGCGTTCGGTCGGCCGTCCGCGGCGGCCTCCCGCTGACGACGCTCGCCAACAGCATCACGCTCACGCCGGGGACGCTGACCGTCCGGGCGGACGACCGGGACCTCGTGGTCCACACCCTGATCACGGACGCCCGCGAGGACCTCTTCGACGGAGGGCTCGAACGCGCGGTTCGCTTCGTCTTCTACGGGCGTAGCGCCGCCGGGATCCCCAGCCCCGAGGAGCGCGGCGACACCGAGATCATCGGGGGGAACGACTCGTGAGCCTCGTCGAGGACGTCTTCATCTGGGGGGCCGTCGCGTTCGTCGTTCTCGCGATCGCGATGCTCTATCGCGCCGTCAAGGGCCCGACGATGCAGGACCGCGTGCTCGCGGTGAACGTCCTGGGGACGAACACCGTGGTGATCCTCGCGCTGCTCGCGGTCGGGCTCGACGAGCCGTGGTTCCTCGACATCGCGCTGGTGTACGCGCTGCTCAACTTCCTGATGTCGATCGCCATCTCGAAGTTCACCGTCGAGCGCGGGGGGATCATATGATCGAGACCCTGCGGGTGGGGCTGATCGTCGTCCTCGTCGCCGGCGGCGTCTTCTTCACGTTCGTCTCGGCGATGGGCGTGTTGCGCCTGCCGGACGTCTACGCGCGCGCCCACACCGCCTCCCAGACGGACACGCTGGGGGCCGGACTGGCGCTCGCGGCGGTCGCGCTCGGGTTGGGCTGGCAGTCGGCGACGGTCTTCACCGTCCTGCTGTTGATCTTCATCTTCATCACCAACCCGACGGCGGCCCACGCGATCGCACGGGCGGCCTACGAGTCGGGGATCGAACCCTGGACGGAGGAGGAGCGATGATCACGCCGATCGAGGCGACGCTGCTGGCGTTCGTCCTGGCGACGGCGCTGGCGACGGCGCTGTTCTGCGACGTGCTCTCGTCGATCATCGTCTTCGCCGCCTACAGCCTGGGGATGGCGCTCGTCTACACCTACCTCCTCGCGCCCGACGTGGCGCTCACCGAGGCGGCGATCGGCGCGGGCGTGACGACGATCCTCCTCCTGTTGACGATCGCCAAGACGGTGCGCCCGCCGACGGACGCGCTGTTCGAGTCGGTACACGTCCCCGGCGCCGTCGTTATGGGGGCGTTCGCGCTCGTCCTCGGGGCGGCGGTCCTGCCCGCGATGCCCGCGATCGGTGCGGAGAGCGCGCCGGTGTGGGCGAACCCCGAGGTCACCCAGTACTACCTCGAGAACACCTACGCCGAGACCGGCGTTCAGAACTCCGTCGCGGCGGTGCTGGCCGCCTACCGGGGGTTCGATACGTTCGGCGAGGCGGTCGTCGTCTTCGGGGCCGCCGTCGCCGTCCTGTTGGTCCTCGACCGGGAGGTGTTCGCGTGAGTTCACTCGCGGCGAAGCCGCTCCCTACTCACACTCGCCACCGGAGGTGGCTCGCGTGAGTAGCGACGACTCCTACGTCGAGAGCCAGGTGATCATGACGACGGTGAAGGTCGTCACGCCGTTCGTCCTGACCTACGGCCTCTTTATCACGTTCCACGGGGCCGACGCGCCCGGCGGGGGCTTTCAGGGCGGGGCGGTCATCGGGACGGTGGTCCTCATGATCGCCTTCGCGTTCGGGATCGAACCCACCCGCGAGTGGCTCAGCAACGCCGCGGTCGTCGGGCTGATCGCCGGCGGCGTCGTCGCGTTCGGGGCGATCGGGCTGGCGTCGATGGCGCTCGGCGGTGCCTTCCTCCAGTACGACCTGCTGCCGATCCACCACCCGGTTCGCTACGGCATCGAGGGCGTCGAGATCCTCGGGATCGCCGCGATCGTCTCGGGGACCGTGATCGGGCTGTTCTTCGTCACGGCCGCCGGCTTCACCGCCGAGACGCTCGCGCGACCCGAGCGCTCGCGGGTCGGGACGGACCAGCAACGGGGCGAGACGGGGGGCGAGGAGTGATGCTCGAACTGCTCGCCACCCGATACGCCTACGTCGTCTTCATCGTCCTGCTGTCGGTGGGGCTGTACATGGTGATCGCGAGTCAGAACCTCGTGAAGAAGGTCATCGGGGTCAACCTCTTTCAGACCGCGATCTTCCTGTTTTTCGTCGCCGCGGCCTACGTCGAGGGTGGCTCCGCACCGGTGGTGCCGAAGGACCCCGCGGGCCCGACCGGGCTGCTGGTCAGCCCGCTGCCCCACGTGATCGTGCTGACCGCCATCGTCGTCGGGGTCGCGCTCACCGCCGTCGGGTTGGCGCTCATCATCCGGATCTACACCGAGTACGGCACGCTCCGCGAGGACGTTCTCCGGGAGGTGCGTGCGGATGATTGAGGGCGTCCCCGCCCTGCTGGTCGTCGTCCCGATCCTCGCGGCGACCCTGCCGCTCTTCCTCGGGGTGCGCTACGACCGGGCGGGCTGGTCGATCGGCGCGCTGACGACGACGGCGCTGTTCGCGCTGGCGCTGTGGCTCGCCGTCGGCGTCTACACGGGCGGGACGGTGATCCACCAGCTCGGCGGCTTCCCCCGCCCGATCGGGATCGAACTCGTCGCCGACCGGCTCTCGGCGCTCGTGGTCGTGCTCGTGGCCGGAATTTCGGCCGGCGTCCTCGCGTACACCCGCCGGGGCGGCCCACGGGGCAACAGCTTCTACAGCGCCTACCTCCTGCTCGTGGGCGGGCTGCTCGGCCTCTCGCTGACGGGCGACGTCTTCAACATGTTCGTCTTCCTCGAGATCACGGGGCTGACGACGTACGCGCTGATCGCCAAGGGGAACTCGGGAGAGTCGGCCGTCGCCGCGCTCAAGTACCTCATCATCGGGACCGTCGGGGCCTCGCTGTACCTGATCGGCGTGGGCTTTCTCTTCCTCGCGACGGGCACCCTGAACATGATCGATCTGGCGACGGCGATCCCCGCCGCCGAGGGCGGGTACGCGAACCCGCTGGTCCTCGCGGCGTTCGCGTTCGTCTTCGTCGGCTTCGCGATCAAGGTCGCGCTCTTTCCCCTCCATACGTGGCAGCCCGACGCCTACCAGCGCGCGCCCGACGGCGTGACGCCGATGATCTCGGCGCTCGTCTCGACCGTCTCGGCGTACGCGCTGTTCCGGCTGCTCTACACCGTGTTCACCGTCGAGTTCCTCGTGGCGACCCCCTACGTCACCGAGATCGTCGTCGCGTTCGGCTCGGTCAGCGTGCTCGCGGGGACCACCCTCGCGGTGATCCAGACGGAGATCAAGCGAACGCTCGCGTACTCGTCGGTCTCGCAGTTCGGCCTCGTGGTGCTGGCGTACGGGCTCGCGAACGAGACGGCGCTGATCGGCGCGATCGTCCACCTGCTGGGTCACGCGATCATGAAGGGCGGGCTGTTTCTCGCCTTCGGCGTCGTCGCCGCCAAAACGGGCGCCCGAACCGTCGACGAGTACGCCGGCCTCGCCGACCGCGCCCCGGTCGCGGCGGGCACGTTCGCGGTGCTCGGCCTCGCGCTGGTCGGCGTCCCGCCGTCGATCGGCTTCGTCGGAAAGTGGTTCATCGCCGTCGGCGCGGTCGAGGCGGGGATCTGGCCCGTCGCGGGCGTGGTCTTCCTGAGCACGATGCTGACGCTCGCGTACGTCGCACGCCTGTTGGAGAAGATGTACTTCACGCCCTCGCCCGCGCGGGGCGCGTACACGCCCGAGAGCCCGCTCGCGACCGACGGGGGCGGGGACGACACGGCCGATCCGGCCCCGAACGCGGTCTCCGCGGGGATGCTCGGCGTGGCGGTGCTCGCGGCGCTGCTGGCCGTCGCGCTCGGCTTCGCCGGGGGCGTCTTCCAGTCGATGCTCGGTCCGTTCGTAGAGGTGGTTCTCAATGGTTGACGTAGCTAGCATCAGACCGCTCGCGGCCGTCCTCGTCTCGTTTCTCGCGGCGGGGGCGATCGTCGCGTCGTATCGCTACCCCAACGTCCGAGATGGCTGGTCGGTGATCGCCGCGCTGGCGAAGTTCGGGATCGTCGCCAGCATGCTTCCCGGCGTGATGGACGGGCGGATCTACGTCTGGAGCCTCGGGACGTTCGTCCCCGGCGTCGAGTTCGCGCTCAGAGCAGATCCCTTGGGAATGTTCTTCGCCCTGCTCGCGTCGTTCCTCTGGATCTTCACCGCCTTCTACGCGACGGGCTACATGCGCGGGCTCGACGAGCCCAATCAAACGAGGTTCTTCGCCGCGTTCGCGATGAGCCTCTCGACCGCGCTCGGCATCGCCTTCGCGCAAAACCTCGTGACGATCTTCGTCTTCTACGAACTGCTGTCGATCGCGACCTACCCGCTGGTCGCGCACGACGAGGACGCGGAGGCCCGCATCGCCGGCCGGAAGTACCTCGCGTACACCTTCTTCGGCGGCGGCGTGTTCGTGCTCGCGGGCACGGTGCTGGTCTTTCAGATGGCCGGCACCGTCGACTTCGCGGCGGGCGGCATCCCCGCACTGGCCGAAGCCGCGAGCGCGGACCCGTGGTTCGCCCGCCTCGCGTTCGGCCTGCTGGTCGCCGGCTTCGGCGTGAAGGCGGCGCTCATGCCGATCCACTCGTGGCTCGCCGACGCGATGGTCGCGCCGACGCCCGTCTCGGGGCTGTTGCACGCGGTGGCGGTCGTCAAAAGCGGCGCGTTCGGCATCGCGCGCGTGATCCTCGACGTCTAC
This sequence comes from Halalkalicoccus sp. NIPERK01, assembly GCF_030287405.1. Lineage (NCBI taxonomy): Archaea > Methanobacteriati > Methanobacteriota > Halobacteria > Halobacteriales > Halalkalicoccaceae > Halalkalicoccus > Halalkalicoccus sp. NIPERK01. The sequence continues at coordinate 119,540 of NZ_JASVVV010000008.1, forward strand.
GGGCCCGACGTCGTCGCGGACCTCGGGGTCCACATCCCGCTTGCGATCGTCGCCGCGTTCACGCTCACGGCGGCCTCGATCATCGCGCTGCGAAAAGATCACTTGAAACGCCGGCTCGCCTACTCGACGACCGCACAGCTCTCGTACATCGTGCTGGGGCTCTCGATGCTCCACCCGTACGCGATCCTCGGCGGGCTGTTTCACATCCCGGCCCACGCGTTCGGGAAGCTCACCCTCTTCTTCTGCGCGGGGGCGATCCACGTCGAGACCCACACCGACTACATCAGCGAGATGGCCGGCATCGGCAAGCGGATGCCGTTCACGATGGCCGCCTTCACCGTGGGCGCGGCCGGGATGGCCGGCATCCCGCTGATCGCGGGCTTCGTCAGCAAGTACTACATGCTGATCGGGGGGCTCGGCGCCGGGGGCATCGGCGTGATCGGCGCCGAGGGCGCGACGATGAGCCCGCTGATGGGGACGATATTCTCGGGCTCGCTGATCCTGAGCGGCCTCCTGAACATCGCGTACTTCTGGCCGATCGTCTACACCGCCTACTTCGAGAGCGAGAACCGCCACGACGCCAAGCCCCTCCTCGAGTTCCCGATGGGCGGGAAACCCGAGTCCTACGGCGTCACGGTGGGGCGGTTGACCGACGGGGGTGAGCGGATCGAGGACCCCGAACACGAAAACGGCTACGCTGTCGATCGGTTCCCGAGTGATCACGCGGCGGAGGACCACGAACCCGACGAGCACGACGAGCACGACGACCACACGGACCACGGCGGCGGGCCGCCCGCCGAGGGCTGGGAGCGCCGGACGCCCTGGACGGAAAGCACCTGGCTGATGCTGGCCCCCATCGCCGTCATCGCGACCGGCGCGGTCGTCCTCGGGGTCGTTCCGGGGTACGCGGTGTTCTTCGAACTGGCCGGCTACATCGTCGAGGAGGTCACCGGGGTGGTGGTGCCATGAGCCCCGTCGACCTGCTCACGAGCGTCCCGCCCGTGGTTCCGATCGTTCTGGCGGCCCTCGTCGTGGCGGTCGTCCCCCGTACGGCGGGCTACGCCGTCGGCGCGCTCGCGACGATCTACCTGTTCGCCGTCTCGCTGCTCACGCCGCCCGGGGAGTACCTCTCGGTGCTCTTTTTGGGCTTCGACGCCCAGCTGTTCGTCGCCGACGACTTCTCCCGGCTGCTGGGACTGGGCTTCGGCTTCCTGGGGACCGCCGCGGTGGCGTACGCCGCCTCGAGCGACCTCCCGCGGACGACGCTGGCGTTCGTCCTCTCGTACATCGCCTCGGTGGCGGGCGTGATCTTCGCGGGCGACTGGCTCACCCTCCTCTTTTTCTGGGAGCTGATGGCCGTCACGAGTACGGTCGTCGTCTGGGCCTACGGCGGCGACGCCGTCCGGGCGGGCTTCCGGTACGCCATCGCACACGGCACCGGGGGCGTGCTGTTGATCTGGGCGGTCGCCTGGCACTACGTCGAGACGGGCAGTCTCGCGCTCGAGGGTGGCATCGCCCCCGGCGCGCCCGCGTTGCTCGCGGTTCTCGGGATCGGCATCAACTGTGCCTTCATCGGGCTGCACACCTGGCTGCCCGACACCTACAAGCGCCCCCACATCGCCGCCTCGGTGTTCCTCTCGGTGTTCACCACGAAGAGTTCGGCGTACGTCCTCTATCAGGCGTTCCCCGACGGCCACCTCTACATCGCCTACATGGGCGGGCTGATGGCAGTCTACGGCGCGACCTTCGCGCTGCTCCAACACGACATGCGCGCGCTGCTGTCCTACCACATCCAGGCCCAGCTGGGCTACATCGTCGCGGGAATCGGGATCGGCAGCGCCATCGGGATCGCCGGCGCGATGGCCCACCTGTTCAACAACGTCCTGTTCAAGGCGCTGCTGTTCATGGCCGTCGGCGTCATCATCTATCGAACGGGAGAGGAGGACCTCTACGAACTGGGCGGGCTGTGGCGCGAGATGCCACTGACGGCGCTCGGCTACCTGTTCGGGGCGCTCTCGATCACGGCGATCCCGGGCTTCAACGGGTTCATCAGCAAGGGGATGATCCTCGACGCCGCCGATCCGCACTACTACGGCGCGCCCGAGTACGAGGCGCTGTACTGGCTGCTCATGGCCGGGGCGGTCGGCACCCTGCTGTCGTTCATCAAACTGGGCTACTACGCCTTCCTCCACGGGCCGGCGACGACCGACGTGAGGGACGCCAAACCCGGCCAGACGGTGGGGATGCTCTCGGTCGGTCTCGTCTGTCTCGGGGTCGGGGTCTTCTGGCCGGCGTTCGTCGACATCCTGCCGTTCTCGTCGGGGCTCGATCTGCACCCCTACAGTCCGGGCCACCTGACCGACTCCGCGTTGCTGGTGGCCGTCTCGGTGGTCGGCTTCGCGATCATCAGAAAACCCCTCTCGGCGCTCGGACACGTCCCCGACGTCGACCGGGTCCTCAACCCGCTGGTCTTCTACACCGGCCGGGTGAGCGTGCTCGCGATCACGGGGGCGTTCGCCGCGGTCGATCGAGTAGGGGTGGCGTTCGTCCGCGGGTGCTACTGGGTCGGCAACAACCCCGTGCTGGCGGTCGGGCGCGTCACCCGGCGGCTCCCGGCGTGGCTCGTCGGCGAACGAAGCCCCGCCAACGGGGGTTCGAGGGCGTCCTCGGACCGCCGATTCGACGGCGGCGAGGGCGTCGAACCCTCGCGGCTCTACCTGCGAACGACCATCGGCGGGACGATCATGCTGATCGTGCTGGCGCTCACGGTCGTGCTGTTCGTGCTGGTCTTCCTCTAGAGCCTCTTTGTTCTCGGGTTTCCTCGCTCCTGTTAGTCGCTCGCCCACCTCTCCTCGAAAAAGACCGACACGGCTCCGCCGCGCCAATCCGTTTCCCGCAACTGGCCGCCCCCCACTACCGCTTCCCGGCGCTTTATCCTTCACCGGATCGACAGTGGGTCCAATGCCAACGGAGCCACCCGCCGAGGGCGACACCCACACCCACGAGCGCACGTTCACCCCCGAGGACGTCCGGCGCTTCGGGGAGCTATCGGGCGACACCCAGCCCATCCACACCGATCCCGACGAGGAGGGGCGGCTGGTCGTTCAAGGGCTGCTGACGGCGACCATACCTACAAAAATCGGCGGCGACCTGGAGTTCCTCGCGCGGACGATGGAGTACGACTTCCGGCGGCCGGTCTACACGGGCGAGCGGATCACCTGCGAGTGGACGACCGAGTCGGTCGAAGAGCGCGAGGACCGCTACGAGGCGAGCGGGACGGCGGTCTGTCGCAACGAGGAGGGTACGATGGTGATGTCCGGGTACTTCGAGGGGCTGGTCTGGAAGTAGGCGGGACGGATCGGCAGGTTTTACTGGCGGATCGAGTAGATACGACATGGATCAGTTGCGCCGGTCGCTGCAGGAGGCGCCGATCATCGAGAAGGACGGCTACCACTACTTCGTCCACCCGATCAGCGACGGGGTGCCGATGCTCGAACCGAGCCTCCTGCGCGAGATCGTCATCAGGATCATCCGCAAGGCGAGCCTCGAGGACGTCGACAAGATCGTCACGCCCGCGGCGATGGGCATCCACATCTCGACGGCCGTCTCGCTGATGACCGACATTCCCCTCGTCGTGATCCGCAAGCGCCAGTACGGCCTCGAGGGGGAGGTCGCGCTCTTCCAGGAGACCGGCTACTCGGAGAACCAGATGTACATCAACGACGTGGAGGCGGGCGACCGCGTCCTCGTCCTCGACGACGTGCTCAGCACGGGCGGCACCCTCAAGGCGATCACCGAGGCGCTCGAGGAGATCGGCGCGGAGGTCGAGGACGTCGTCGCGGTGATCAAGAAGGTCGGCGGCGAGAACAGACTGGACGACTCCCCGTACTCGGTCAAGACCCTGATCAACGTCGACGTCGTCGACGGCGAGGTGTGCGTCGTCGACGGGACCGGCGACGACTGATCCGCGTGCCCGAAAGCCCGCGATCCGACGGGTTCGGTTTCGTCTCGATCCGAGTTCCCGCACCACCCCGTTCCGGGCGACCGGCACCGCCACGCCGCGACCGAACCACCACGTTTCGAGGGCTGGAGAGCGTCCCACGCCCGGGGACGTCACCGAGTATTTAAAACGGGACCGCCGAGGGGCGTTCGCGATATACGATATGAATGAAGAGAAGCGATCGATTCGGTTCGTTTGTCCACGCTCGTCGCGCTTCTACTCGTATACCCGGATTTTTCTACGCCAGAGGACGGGTCGAAACGGACGCAAATGTTGCATATAACGAAAAATCGACACACATATACGTGTATAATTTAAATAAAAACAGTATGGCAGAAGGTCACAATCTATCGGGTCGAGGCGTCGACCGGCGACGCCTGTTGCGGGGGCTGGGCGTCGCCGGCATCACGGGCGTTGCCGGCTGTCTCGGCGGTAACGGCGACGACGACGAGGACTCCAGCGGTCCGGAGGTCAGCGACCGCGAGGAGGTGGATTTCGCGAATCTACGGGAAGGCGGGACCCTGCGTGGGGCGGTCGGCGCGAACGTGGCCTCGTTCGATCCGCCCTACAGCACGGACACGACCTCGACGCAGGCACAGAACTTCATCTTCGAGCAGTTGATCACGTCCGACAGAAAGGGCAATTACTACCCATGGCTCGCAGAGAGCTACGAGTTGGTCGAGACTCAGGACATCGACCGGACGGCCTACGCCGACTACATGACCAGCGTCGCCACCGGCGAGGAGGGCGCCCTCGAAACCGACGAGCAGGTGATCCTCCAGCACCCCGAGGACGATCCCTTAGAGAGCGACGAGGTCCGGGTCATTACGCCCGAGCAGGCGGCGGCGGCCGTCGACGACGGTACCTTCGGGATGCAGTATCGCTACCGGCTCCGACAGGGTGTCCAGTTCCACAACGGCGAGGAGTTGACCGCCGAGAACGTGGTCGCGAGCGTCGCCCGCTACGAGAACTCCGACGTCTCGGCCCAGACGTTCGACTCGCTTCTGCACGCGCGGGCGGTCGACGAGTACACGGTCGACCTGTTCGCGCAGGTCCCCGACGCCGAGGCCGAGGGACAGCTTCCGGGAGTCTACATCTTCACGACCGAGCAGGCCGGCCTCGAGGACGGCGCGATCGACCCCCGACAGGGCAACGAGCCCATCGGGACCGGTCCCTACGTCTTCGAGGACTTCTCCGACGAGCAGTACTACGAACTCTCGAAGTTCGAGGACTACTGGGTCGAGGCCATGGGCGTCGACTCCATCGACTGGTTCGACGGCCCCGAGGAGTTCCCCGACGGCCCGCTCGTCGACGCGGTCGAGATGGAGATCGTCCCCGACGCCGCGAACCGGGCGGCCGCGCTCCGAAACGACGAGATCGACATCACGACCGGGCTGGCGACCGACACCCTCGACGAGTTCAACGCCGACGACGGGTTTACCGTCACCGGCATCGAAACCGGCGGGTACGAGTACATCCAGTATCCCGTTGGCATCGAACCGTGGGGCGACCAGCGCCTGCGCACCGCGGTCAACCACCTCGTCCCCCGCGAGAACATCGTCCAGAACGTCCTCAACGGGTGGGCGCGTCCGGCGTGGACGCCCATCCCCGAACTCGCGGAGGAATCGGGCACGACCGATCCCGAAGCCCTCGCGGAGGAGCTTCGCCCGTACAACGAGTACGACCCCGAGCGCGCGGGGGAGCTTCTGGACGAGGTCGGCGAGGACCTCGGGCTGGAGTACCCCCTCGAGGTCACCCTCGAAACCAACGCCGACAACCCCGACCGCGTGCAGATGGTCGAGTTGATCGCCGAGTCGATGGCCCAGACGGAGTACTTCGAGACGTCGGTCGAGACCTACGAGTGGAACGCCTACATCGCGCGGGTGCTCGATCCCGAGTACCCCGACGGCGGGATCATCCCGTGTATCGGCCTCTCGGGGACGTTCAACCCCGAGAGCTTCTGCGATGCACTCCACGGCTCGGCGAACATCGGGCAGTGTTGTAACCTGACGGGAATCAGCGACCCCGAGTTCGACCGGCTGGTCGACGCCGCACGCTTCGACATCGCCGTCGTCGAGGACGAACGGCTCCGCGCCGAGCGCTACGACGAGATCTGGCGGCTGCTCGCCGACCGGCGCTACAGCTCGCTGACCCACTTCGACCTGATGACGGCCGTGAGCAACACCGACGTCATCGGCTTCGGCATCTACCCCTTCGACGAGGGGATCTACAGCTTCGGGCTGTACAGTCCGGCCGAGAGCCAGGCGATGTGGCTCGACCGCGAGTGATCGCGCCGACACACCGGTACGTGGCGACCGTGCCGACCAGTACAGCTACGACGACCGACCCCCAACGAACGACCAACGATACGATGACCGTGATATGAGTTTGCGACGTTTCGTACTGAATCGAGTGCTGTCGATCGTCCCGATCCTCTTCGGCGTCTCGGTGATCACCTTCGGGCTGGTTCACCTCACGCCGGGGGATCCGATCAGCCAGATGGTCGCGCTGAACCCCGAGGTGACGGCGAGCCAGGAGGCCCAGCTCCGGGCGCGCTACGGGCTCGACGGCCCGGTCTGGCAGCAGTACCTGACGTGGATGGGCAACGTCCTGACGGGCGATTTCGGTACCGTCATCAGGACCAACCGCGAGGTCTCGGCGATCGTGCTGGCGCGCCTGCCCGAGACGATCGCGCTCGGGCTGTTCGGCTGGGTCTTCGCGCTGGTCATCGCGATCCCGACCGGGATCTACGCGGCGGTCAACAAGGACGCGTTCGGCGACACCCTCAGCCGATTCATCGCGCTGTCGGGCATCTCGATCCCGAACTTCTGGCTCGGGCTGATGTTGATTCTCGTGGGGGCGCTCTGGCTCGGCTGGTGGCCGGTGCTCGCACCCTCCCGACTCCCGCTGTACCACCCCGAGATGCTGTGGTACCTGATCCTGCCCGGACTCACCATTGGGACCGCCGCGGCGGCCTCGATCATGCGGGTGATGCGCACCTCGATGACCGAGGAGATGAACAAGGAGTACGTCACCGCCGCCCGCGCGAAGGGGCTTCCCGAGCGACAGGTCGTGCTCAAACACGTCCTGCGGAACTCGCTGATCTCGGTGGTGACGCTCGCGGCGACGCTGACGGCGGGGATCGTCGCCGGCTCGGTCGTCGTCGAGGTCGTCTTCAACTGGCCGGGGCTCGGCCGGGAGTTCGTTCAGGCGATCACCACCCGCGAGGTGAACCTCATCATGGCGATCACGCTGTTTACGGGCGTGTTCATCATCCTGGCGAACCTGCTTGCGGACGTCCTCTACGCGGTGCTCGACCCGCGGATCAGATACGATTAACCATGGCTACGGAACGAGGCCGAATTCGGATCACCGGGTTCGACGCGGAGCGCGTCGAGGAGCGCGACCGCCTCTCGGACTGGGAAGCGGAGAGTGGAACGGGCACGCAAAGCCGGTGGCGCCGAGGGTTGCGCCGGTTCAAGCGCAACCGCTCGGCGATGCTCGGCGTCGCGATCGTCGTCGTCATGTCGTTGCTCGCGATCCTCTCGCGGCCGATCACCGTCGGGGGAGTGCTCGTCCAACCGATCTCGCTGGCCCCCCACGCGCCGACGGACATCCTCTACCTGCAGGACCCCTCGGCCGGGGTCTACGACCCGCCGTCGCTCGCCTACCCCATGGGGACCGACGGCTCGGGGCGCGACCTGTTCTCCCGACTGCTGTACGGCGGGCGTTTCAGCATCTCGATCGGGTTCATCGTGGTCGCGCTGACCGCCAGTTTCGGGGCGGTCTACGGCGCCGTCTCGGGCTACTACGGCGGCTGGGTCGACGAGGTCATGATGCGGATCGTCGACACCATCTTCGCGTTCCCCGGCCTGGTCCTGGCGCTGATCATCGTCGCCATCCTCGGCGGGGGCTACTGGCAACTCGTGCTCGCCTTTACCCTGTTCGGGTGGGCGGGCTACGGGCGACTCGTCCGAGGAGAGGTGCTCTCGATCAAGGAAAACGAGTACGTGCTGGCGGCCAAGGCGCTGGGGGCGAAGGACCGGTCGGTGATCCTCAGACACGTCATCCCGAACGCGATGCCGCCGCTGCTCGTGTTGGCCTCGCTCAACATCGGGACGGTCGTCATCGGGGTCGCCGCGCTCGGCTTCCTCGGTCTCGGACTGCCGCCGGGCACCGCCGAGTGGGGGACGATGCTGGACGCGACCCGCGCGACGCTGATCCAGGGACCGGGCGGTGCGATTCCGTGGTGGGCGACGGTCTATCCGGGCCTTGCGATCTTCCTGTTCGTGATGTCGATGAACATGATCGGGGACGGCATCAACGACGCGCTCGACGCCCAGGAGACCGGCGTCGGACGCGGGGGTGAGGAGTGATGGCGCTGCTCGAGGTCGAGGACCTGACCGTCGAGTTCTACACCGAGGAGGGCGTCGTCACCGCGGTCGAGGACCTCAGCTATCGGATCGAGCGCGGCGAGAAGTTCGGCGTCGTCGGCGAATCGGGGGCCGGAAAGAGCGTCACCGCCCTGTCGGTAATGCGCCTCATCGAGAGTCCCGGCCGGATCGCAAGCGGCGAGATCCGCTTCAAGGGCGAGGACGTCCTCGAAATGAGCGAGCGGGAGGTCAGGGACCTCCGGGGAACGGAGATGGCGATGGTCTTTCAGGACGCCCAGACCGCGCTCAATCCCGTCTACACCGTCGGCGAGCAGATCGCCGAGGCGATCCGCCACCACCTCGACTACGACGACGAGGAGGCGAGAGAGCGAACCATCCAGTTGCTCGACGAGGTCGGCATTCCCGAGGCCGAGACCCGGTATTCGGACTATCCACACGAGTTCTCCGGCGGGATGCAACAGCGCGCGATCATCGCGATGGCACTGTCCTGTGATCCGGACCTGCTGATCGCCGACGAGCCGACGACGGCGCTGGACGTGACCATCGAGGCCCAGATCCTCGATCTCATCGAGGAACTCGCCGACGAGTTCGACGTGGCGGTCCAGCTCATCACCCACGATCTGGGCGTCATCGCGAAGGTCTGTGACCGCGTGATGGTGATGTACGCGGGCAAACCCGTCGAGAAGGCGCCCGTCGAGGAGCTGTACTACGACCCCAAACACCCCTACACGGTCGGGCTGATGAGTTCGATCCCGCGAGTGGGCGACGAGCGCGAGCGCCTCCGGACGATCCCGGGGACGATGCCCGACCTCGTCGAACTGCCCCCTGGCTGTAGCTTCCACCCCCGGTGTCCGTACGCCGAGGAGGTCTGCACCCTCGAGGAGCCGCCGTTGCTCGACCCCGAGACGGGGGCGGAGGCGACCGAGACGACCGCCCACTCGGCGGCCTGTCTGGAGTGGGCCGACAAACTGGAGGACGGCCTCGACTACGAGGTCGAGGTACAGGAACGGGACGACGAGAGCGGTCCCCGAAACCCCGCACGCGCGGAGGGAAACGATGACTGAGCGGGGCAAGGAGCCGATCCTCCGGGTCGAGAACCTGAAGAAGTACTACGACACCTCCGGCGGGTTCGTCGACACCCTGCTCGGCCGCGGCGGGACGGTGAAGGCGGTCGACGGGGTCGACCTCGAACTCCACGGGGGCGAAACCCTCGGGATCGTCGGCGAGAGCGGCTGTGGCAAGACCACGCTGGGCCGGGCGCTCCTCAGGCTGATCGAGCCGACCGGAGGGGCGGTGTACTACCGCGGCGAGGAGGTCACTGCCCTGTCGAGCGGGCGCCTGCGCGAACTCCGGACGGACCTCCAGTACGTCTTTCAGGACCCGTTTTCGAGCCTCAACCCCCGGCTGACCGTCGGCGACATCGTCGGCGAACCGCTCGACATCCACGGCATCGCCTCGGACGCGGATCGAACCGAGCGGATCTACGAGCTGCTCGAAACCGTCGGGTTGAACCCGAGCCACGCGAACCGCTACCCGCACGAGTTCTCCGGGGGTCAGCGCCAGCGGATCGGCATCGCCCGCGCGCTCGCGGTCGACCCGGAGGTCATCGTCTGTGACGAACCGGTCAGCGCGCTCGACGTCTCGGTGCAGGCCCAGATCCTCAACCTGCTCGAGGACCTCCAGAAGGAGTTCGGGCTTTCCTATATTTTCATCGCCCACGACCTGAGCGTCGTCGAGCACATCTCGGATCGGGTCGCGGTGATGTACCTCGGGAGGGTCGCCGAAACCGGGACGACCGAGGAGGTGTTCTCGCCGCCGCACCACCCCTACACCGAGGCGTTGCTCTCGGCGATCCCCGAACCCGACCCCCTCTGGGAGGGCGAGCAGGTTCTCCTCCCGGGGACGGTCCCCTCGCCGACCGACCCCCCCTCGGGCTGTCGGTTCCACACGCGCTGTCCCCGCGTCATCCGGCCCGCCGAGTACGACCTCGACGGGGACGAGTGGCGCTCGCTGCTCGATCTCAAACTGCGCGTCGCGGACGCGGAGGGTCTCGAATCGCTCACCGCGACCGACGGTCCGAGCGGGGAGCGGACGGACCCGAGCGAGGCGTCGAGGGAACGGCTGAACGAACTGGTTCGATCGGAGTTCGACCTCCCGCGAGGGCTTTCCGATCCACACGCGGAGGGGGCGCTCTCGGGGGCGATCGACGCGCTCCACGCCGGGGACGTCGACGGGGCGTCCGACCGCCTCGAATCGGCGTTCGTCTCGCCCTGCGAGCGGGACGAACCGGAACCCATCCGAACCGGCGAGAGCCACCGGATCGCGTGTCACCTCTACGACGAGCGCTACGACGCCGGCCGGCCCGAGTCGTTCGCGGCGGGGACGGACGCCTCCGCGGACGACTGACCGCGACCCAACGTTTTAGTCGGTCTACCGCCTGTCGGCGACAATGCGCCGGATCTACGAGTCCGAGGCCCTCCATCGCGACGACGACCGGTTCACCCCGGCCGAGCGGCGGAGCGGCGAACTACAGGCGATGCGGTCGGTGAACGGGACCGCGCTGAGCCGTCGGCTGGTCCCGTACTGGCTTCGACACCGAGCGGTCTCGGTCGAGGTCTCGACGCCGCGGACCGAGTACGCCCTCGGCGATCCGGTGCCGTTCCGCGTCACGATGCGGAACTCGATGCCGTTCCCGATCGCGCTCCGGACGCGCTCGCCGCGCGTATGGACGTGGAGCGTCTACGGAGTGACGGACGCCTCGCGCGTTTCGCTGCGCGATCCGCCGGACGAACCGGGGGAGTTCCGGTTCGATCGCGGCGAGCGCAAACGCTTCACCAAACGCTGGGAACAGGCGTTTCGCGTCTCCGCGAGCGAGTGGGAGCGGGCCGGCCCCGGGGAGTTCACGATCGGTGCGGGCCTCAACGTCGACGACGCGAAAGGAAAAGGGCTGTACGACGAGGTGGCGGTACGGATCGTCCCGAAGGACTGTGGGCGGGCTGATCGGACTGCGGAGACGGCTTAGGACCGAACGCCAGACCCGTGTTCCGCCACGGCGAGGTCCTCGGGGTCGAACTCGAGGAGGGGCTGTTCGCAGTCGACACAGCCGATGGTGAGGACCTCGTAGCTCCGACAGCAGGACTCGTAGGTGTCCTCGCCGAGGAACACCTCGCCACCGCAGTTCGGGCAGGTCTCGTGGAACGACCGGAGCGATTCGAGGATGCCGAGGCGCTGTTCGAGGGGGACCTCGGACCAGCGGTCGGTCAGTTCACGGAGGGCGTCGTCGGTGAGGAGGTCGGCGACCAGCGCGGCCTCCGAGGGCCACTTCCTGACACGGCGATCGATCTCGACGGCGGGATACGCCCGATCGAGGGCGGCGATCGAACCGGGATCGGTATCGAACAGGGCGGCCATCGTCCCGGGATCGAACGGGTCCTCGAACGCGCCCCGCCGGCGATCGATCAGCCGGGCGAACCCGTCGGTCAGACAGAGGTCGTCCTCGCGCTGACACGGTTCGACCGCGTCCACGTCGAGGAGGAAGCGCTCGGGATCGACGGCGTTCTCGCGGTGGTCGTCGAGCGTTTCGACCGTCTCCCACTCCTCGGTTCGCCTCCCCTCGCCGGGGTGTGTATCGAACAGTGCGAGGGCCCGATCCGGCAGGTAGCGTTTCGTGAGGCGGGGCGTTCCTGGGACGAGGTAGCCACGCAGGTAGATCGCGGCCAGCGAGAGGGCGAACACGAGGGCGGCGAGGGCGGGCGCGACGGTGGCGAGGAGACCGCTCGCGACGAGGGCGATCACCACGTTGAGGACGGTACACGGGGTACAGCGGTTCTCGCCGGTGTACTCGGGTTTCCGTAGCCGGTCGAGAAGCGAGGAGGACGGAACGCTCATGGCGACTAGGCGGGGTGCAGCGGTAAAACCGTACTGCCGATCGCGCGTCGGCGTCCCGGTGGGTCGGTATCGCCAAGCGGTGCCGGACGACGGGGGACTGACGTCGCGGCCTTCGGCGGGCGCCGAGCCGGCAAGCCCGAGGGGCGGCGCGCCGTTTATCGGGGTCGGTCGTCAAGGGCGGGTATGGCACGCGCACTGTTCGTCGTCAGCGAGGAGGGCTACTGGGGAGAGGAGTGTATCGAGCCGCTCACGACGCTTTCCGATGCCGGGGTCGAGGTCACCGTCGCGACGCCCAGCGGGTCGCCGCCGGTGATCGACGAGCGATCGCTGGATCCCGAGATGGTCGGCGAGGGAACCGCCGATCGGGTCCGCGAGGTCCACGAGACCGACGAGCGACTGAACGACCCAGAACCGCTCGCGGCGGTCGATGCGGACGGGTTCGACGCCGTCGTCTATCCGGGCGGGCACGGCACCGTCTGGGACGTCAATCAGGACCGCGACGCCCGCCGGATCCTCGCGGAGACGGTCGAATCGGGCGGGACGGCGCTCGTGGTCTGTCACGCGGTGGGCATCCTCGCGTTCACGCGCGGGAGTGACGGCTCGTTCCTCGTCGACGGGCGGCGGGTCACCGGCTTCCCCAACGAGTGGGAGGAGGACACCGTCGAGGCGAACGACGTCATGCCCGACGGCCGGAAGCTCCCCTACTGGGTCGAGGACGAAGTGGTCGCCGCTGGCGGGGACTGGGACGCCGAACTCGACTCCGAGACGAGCGTGACCGTCGACGGCGGCCTGCTCACCGCACGCGGGCCCGAGTCGTCGGCCGAGGCCGCTCGGACGCTCCTCGAGGAACTGGGAATCGAGCGACCGGCGTAGGCCGCCACTCCGGGAATCCTGTCAGAACCGCAGTACAGGACCGAGCAAGCGCCTAGTTCATCATCGTTCGTGACCTACTCTTCGCTATGGCAATCGACATGAGAGCGGTGGTGTACGGCTTCATCGTGAGCCTGCTCATCGGACTGATCGGCGGAGCGGTGATTCCGGGGACGGATATGGCGGTCCCGGTCCTCGGGTGGGGACTGGCGGGGATCGTCGCGGGGGCGGTCGCGGGCTACGTCGCCGGAGGAACGGCGGGTAACGGGGCGATCCACGGGGGGCTGGCGACCGTCATCGGGGCGCTCGTCCTGCTGGTCGCGGTGACGTTCGTCGAAACGCTCTTCGGGGGGCTCGTCCCCGCGTTCGGCCTGCTCACCGTCGGGGTGACGCTGCTCGTGATCTACGCGATTCCGGGCGCGATCGGCGGGGCGGTCGGCTCGTGGGGGAAAAAGCGCCGGACCACGCGTCGGGCCCGTCCGGCGGCCTGACCCCCTTCCGGATCGAACGACGACCGCGGGCGGTGAGGGCGGTGCTTTTCGACGACCGCGAGATGCAAGCCGTCGGCTTATCCTCGACCGTCGTACAGTCCTCGTATGGACAAGGATAAGCGGGGAATGATCATCTACGCCCTCATCGGCGTCGTGGTGCTGTTGTTCCTCGGATACGTGGTGCTCCGGGCCGTGATGGGGGCGTAGGACGTTCGGGCAGTTCCCCTTCGGTTCGGCCGACTATCCCCGACCCGCGACCCGGAGAAAAAGCGGGAGGTAGAGTTGAACTACGTCCGAGAACCTGCGCTTCGCGCAGAACCTCGGTTTCGTTCAAACTACTACATGCGATTCTCGACGCTCACGAGAATTGTTCGCCGAGAAGTAGCGGGAGGTAGATTTGAACCACGGTCGTTCCGTTCGCTATCGCTCACTTCACTCCTTGATTCAAATCTACTCGTCGTATTTCGTTGCACTCAGGGACTCGCTCGGCTACGCCTCGCTCGCCGTTGAGTGCAACAGAAGTAGCGGGAGGTAGATTTGAACCTCGGTCACTCCACTTCGTTTCGCTCCCTGCTTCAAATCTACTACGTGCTAATTTTGGCGCTTCTGACGCTCGTCGCTTCGCTCCTCGCGTGTAGTCGCGCCAAAATATAGCGGGAGGTAGATTTGAACTACCGATCTGCGGGTTATGAGCCCGCCGGAATCTCCTGGCTATCCCATCCCGCTACCAGTTCATACCGGGGTGCCGTAGTTAAGGGTTGTGATTCAGAAATCGCCCACCGGCGGCGAGGTGATCGCGGGACAAACACCTTTGAACCCGGCCCACCCACGGGGGGTATGACGCGTCTCGCGCTGATCGCCCACGACGAGAAGAAACCCGACCTGATCCGGTTCGTCCACGAGCACGAGGGGCGGCTTTCGGAGTGTGACCTCATCGGGACCGGCACCACGGGAAAGCGGATCAACGAACAGACCGGCCTGACCGTCGAGCGGATGGCGTCGGGCCCCCTCGGCGGCGACATGATGATCGGCGCGGAGGTCGCAAAGGACGCGGTAGACGGCGTGATCTTCCTGCGCGATCCCCTCCGTGCCCAGCCACACGAACCCGACATCACCGCGTTGTTGCGGATCTGTGACGTCCACGACACGGCGCTGGCGACGAACCTCGCGAGCGCGGCGTGCTTGATCGAGGGGGTCTGATAGGGATTCTCGTTTCCGATCATCGTCTCTTCGCCGGTTAGCTGAACCACGATGGCCGGTTCGCCCAGCCGAATTCTATGGCTTCTAGCGAGAATCCCTATGAGGCGTTACGCGGAGGGCTTGCCCCGCTTCCGGACGATGTCGACGGCCTCGGCGTCGATGGTCTCGACGGTGAGGAAGTGGGGGACGTAGTTGCGCCTCTCGAAGTCCTCGCGTTCGTCCTCGGTGCCGATGACGCACCACAGCTGCGGGCGGTCGGGGCCGTGCCACTCGCCGTTTCGCGAGATCGAAAAGAGGACCATCTCCTGGTCGTCGTAGTCGATGATCCCGTCCTTTCGGACGCCGGGATCCCCGTGGATGATCAGGCGCTTCATGCGCCCGGGTTCGACGGATGGACGATTAAGCGCTTCGAATGATCGACAGCCCTTTCTTCGCCACCGTGGTAGCCGAGGGAAATGAATCGCTTTCTGCGTGCGATCAGCGCCGGTGTCGCCGCGACGACCGTGATGATGCTCGTCTTTCTGTTCAGTCAGGTGCAGACGCGATCACAGCTCGGCGCGCCCGAGGCGATCGCCCGCTTCGTCGGGATGCCCGAACACCACGTCGTGGGATTCGCGGTCTTCTCGGCGGTCGGAATCCTCGTCTGGCCGGTCGTCTTCGTGGCCGTCAGGGACCGGGTCGCGGACCGGCGGGGACCCCGGGATCCGACCGTTCAGGGGCTCGTCTTCGGCGGGGTCCTCTGGGTCCTCTTTCTCGTCCTCGGGACGGGGCAGGTGTCGTGGCCGTTCGTCATCCTCTATCTCTTTTTCACCCTCACGGGCCACCTCGCCTACGGGTTCGTGCTGGGGTACGTCTACGAGCGACTGGCGTAGATCGATCGCCACGGCACTGATACCGGGATACGCTACGTTCTACGTTTCGGCCTCGGCGCGCTGTGTTTCGTCGGCGTTCTCGTCGGTCGCCTGGACCTCTCGAAGGCGGCTCTCGAACCACTCCCACTCCTTGGTGAACTGGCCGTACTCCTTCAATCCCCAGACGTCGGCGTCCATCACGATCCGTCCCGACCGGTAGGACTGGACCATGTTGTACAGCCAGATGACCTGTCCGATGGCGATCAGCGCGGCCCCGACGGAGGCGGTCACCTGTAGCGGCACGAACTCGACGGGGTAGGTCGCCGACCGCCGCGGGAGGCCGAGCATCCCGAGGATCAGCATCCCGAACGAGAGCAGGTTCACCCCGATGAAGGAGAACCAGAAGTGCGCCGCCGCGAGTGGCCTGCTGTACATCCGTCGGCTCATCAGCGGGAACCAGTAGTAGACGCCCGCGAAGACGGCGAATGTGATGATCCCGGCGACGATGAAGTGGAAGTGACCCACCACGTAGTAGGTGCCGTGATACAACAGGTCGACGGGTATCGACCCGAGGAACACGCCGGTGACGCCGCCGACGATGAACGTCGAGATGCCGCCGAGACAGAACAGCATCGGCGCTTCCAGCCGGATGTCCCCGGTCCACAGCGTGGTGGTCCAGTTGAACACCTTCACCGCGCTCGGCACCGCGATGGCGATCGTCACCGCCATGAACGCCCCGCGGATCCGGGGATCGATCCCGGTCGTGAACATGTGGTGGGCCCACACCCCGAACGAGAGCACGCCGATCGCCATCGTCGAGTAGACGACGAACTTGTAGCCGAACAGTTTGCGGCCCGCGAACTTCGGCAGGATCAGGCTGACCAGGCCGAACGGCGGCAGCACGAGGATGTAGACCTCGGGGTGGCCGAAGAACCAGAAGAGGTGCTGATAGAGGAGGTGACCCCCGTGTTCGATGGCGAAAAACGAGGTCCCGACGTTGCGATCCAGGAGCAACATGAGTAGGGTCGCGCCCAGAAGCGGGAAGGCGAAGAGGACCAACCCGGCCTGGACGAGCAGCGTCCACGAGAAGATGTCGAGGCGCTCCCAGCCGACGTCGGGCGATCGCTCGACGAAGACCGTGGCGATGATGTTGATCGCCCCCAGCGTGGTTCCGATCCCCGAGAGGTGCAAGCCCAACAGCGCCATGTCGATCTGCGGGTTCGTCGTCTGCGTCGAGAGCGGCGGGTAGAACGTCCACGCCACGTCGACCGGTTCGAACCCCAGAAACAGCGTGGACATCACCGGCACGACCGGCGCGAGGATCGTCGCCATCGCGTCGCTGATGATGCCGAAACGGATCAACACCGCGGCGGGCGGCAGCACCCAGAAGGCGATGGCGTTGATCCGGGGATACGCCATGTCGTCGGCCCCGATCAGTAGCGGGAGAAAGTAGTTCGCCAACCCGAAGAGGATCGGCGTCGCGAAGAGGAACAGCATCGTGATCGCGTGGGTCGTGAACAGTTCGTTGTACGTCTGGACGCCGAACACCTCGGCGTTCGGCGTCAGCAGTTCGGTGCGGGCCATCATCGCGTCGGTCCCGCCCCAGAGGAACATGAACACCCCGAAGGTGAGATAGAGGATGCCGATGTCGCGGTGGTCGACGGTCGTGAGCCACCGGAACAGCCCCGTCGGCTTCGCGGTGTCGAACCCGTAGCCGGTGGCGACGCCCCCATCCGAACGTGGGTCGGATGTACCGCGCGATCCGTCGGAGTCGGAACGCGGTTCCGACGAGGAGCGAGGGTCGTCGATCCCCTCGCCCCCGTCCGTCCGGAAGGCTCCCCCGGTGTCCCTCGGTCGTCTGGATCGGTTCAGTCGGTAGACGATGCCCCCACAGAGCGCGAGAAGGACGACACCGAGCAGTGCCCCTCCGAGGATGTCAGTGTACATGGCTCAGTTTACCCGGCCTGCTTCGCGCGGTACCGCCCGCCCGATCGGTTGCGAGTCGTGTGGTTTCGGACGCGAGTTGCGGCACCGATTCACGTCTCGACCTCGGGGTGGTACCCACATCAACCTTTGCAGGTGCGGCGAGCAACCAAACGGGTTTTAAGCCGCCACCGCCAAGCCGTCGGCAAGGCTATGGAGATCCCACGACGATTCAACACCTACTGTCCGTACTGTAACGAACACCACGAACACGAACTCGAGAAGACGCGGACCGGCCGCCAGACCGGCATGAAGTGGATCGACCGCCAGCGCGAGCGCCAGAGCGGCATCGGCAACGACGGCAAGTTCTCGAAGGTCCCCAGCGGGGGGAAACCGACGAGCAAGACCGACTTCAAGTACCGCTGTGGCGAGTGTGGCAAGGCCCACCTGCGCGAGGGATGGCGCGCCGGCCGCGTCGACTTCCAGGAGTGAGCATGGCGGGGAACTTCTACGCCGTCGAGTGTCCGGACTGCGAGAACGAACAGATCGTCTTCGATAAGGCCTCCTCGGAGGTCGCGTGTGCGGTCTGCGGGCACACGCTCGCGCGCCCGACCGGCGGGAAGGCCGACATCGACGGCGAGATCGTCGAGACCGTCGAGCGTCGCTCCGCGGACGCCGGCGACACCGTCGAGGCACGATAATGAAGTACAGCGGCTGGCCCACCCCCGGCGAACTCGTCGTCGGCAAGGTCGAGGAGATCGAGGAGTTCGGCGTCTTCGTCGACCTCCAGGAGTACGAGGGTAAACAAGGATTGATCCACATCAGCGAGGTCGCCTCGGGCTGGATCAAGAACGTCCGCGACCACGTCCGCGAGGGTCAGACCGTCGTCTGTAAGGTCCTCGAGGTCGACAAGGGCTCCCAGCAGATCGACCTCTCGCTGAAGGACGTCAACGAACACCAGCGAAAGGAGACGATCCAGCGCTGGAAGAACGACCAGAAGGCCGACAAGTGGATGACGATCGCGTTCGGCGAGGACGTCGACGACGCGACCTACACCGCGGTCGCGAACGAACTCATCGAGGTCCACGGCGGGCTCTACGAGGGGTTCGAACAGGCCGCGATCCACGGCCCCGAGGCGCTCTCCGAGACCGACCTCGACGAGGAACGGGTCGATGCGATCGTCGAGACCGCCCGGGAGAACGTCTCCGTACCGTACGTGACGGTCACGGGCTACGTCGATCTCGTCTGCTCCTCGGAGGCGGGCGTCGACGCCGTCAAGGAGGCGCTACAGGCCGCCGAGGGCAACGGAGAGGTGAGCGAGGAGATCGACCTCGAAGTCACCTACGTCGGCTCGCCGGAGTACCGAATCCGGGTGCAGGCGCCGAACTACAAGACCGCCGAGTCCGAACTCGAACGGAGCGCCGAGCGCGCGAGCGCGGCCATCGCCGAGTTCGGCGGCAGCGGGAGCTTCCACCGCGAGCGACGGACCGACGACGAGTAGCGATGAAATCGGACATCCGGGTGTGTAGCGAGTGGCGCGACCGCCACGACCGCCCGGTGTACACCCTTTCTTCGAACTGTCCCGAGTGTGGCGCCGACGCCGTAAACAGCGCGCCCGCGCCGTTCGATCCCGAGGACCCCTATGGTGAGTACCGACGCGCTCTTAAGCGGCGGAGCCGCGAATGAGTGTATGAACGACGTAGAGGTCGAGGTACTCGCGGAGCCCGAACTCGCGGAGCCGGTCCTGGTCGAGGGGCTGCCGGGCGTGGGTCACGTCGGGACGCTCGTCGCAGAACACCTGATCGAGGAGGGCGAGGGCGAACTCGTCGGGCGGATCTACTCCGAACACCTCCCGCCGCAGGTCTCCGTCTCCGAGTCCGGCCTCGCCGAACTCGTCTGCGTCGAGTGTCACCACGTGGTCCTCGGGGATCGGGACCTGCTCGTCGTGACCGGCGACCAGCAGGCCGCGAGCGGCGTCGGCCACTACCGGATCGCCGAGGCCGTCCTCGACGTCGCGACCGATTTCGGGGTCGAAACCGTCCTCGCGCTGGGGGGCGTCCCGACCGGGGAACTCGTCGAGGACCACGCGGTCCTCGGGGCGGCGGCGAACGAGTCGCTGATCGAGACGCTCGAATCCTCGGGCGTCGAGTTCCGCGAGAACGAACCCGAGGGCGGGATCGTCGGGATCAGTGGCCTGCTCGTGGGGCTGGGCCGGCGCCGCGACCTCGACGCGGCCTGCCTGATGGGCGAGACCAGCGGCTACCTCGTCGACCCCAAGAGCGCACAGGCGCTGTTGGCCGTCCTCCAGGACCTCCTCGACTTCGAGGTCGACCTCACCGAACTCGAGGAGCGCGCCGACGAGATGGAGGAAGTCGTCGAACGGATGGAGGAGATCGAAAACCAGAACGTCCCCACCGAGGACGACCTGCGCTACATCGGGTGACCGGTCGGGGCCTATCACCGGGTATCACGAATCTTCTTTGCCTCTCCATCCCTACCGGTGAGCGTGCAGTCCGACCTCGTGTGGTTCCTCCCGCGGTGGCTGGTCGTCGGGGTCCTCGTCGGCCTCGCGGTCGGCCTCGTGATCGCCGGGGTGTTCGCCGTCGGCTCCCGTCTGTTCCCCGACGAGCGGCGCGAACCGATCGCGAGCGGGGAGAACAGGAAGCGCACGGAGATACGGCGCTACCTCCGGGCCATCGACGAGGGATTCGTCGAGAACCACGAAATCGCGGGCGAGGTCGTCGAGTTCTACCTCCCCGAGCGCGACGTGGCGATCACGTTCGACGCGCGGGCCTTCTTCCGTATCGAGGCGACCGACACCCACGGGGTGCTCGTCGAACACGAGATGCCGGGGATCCACCTCGGCCGGCGACTCCCCTTCGAGACGCCGGCGTTGGCCGCCGGGAGGGGGACCGACGAGGCCGCGATGGCCGCCTTCGCCACCCTCGGCCTGCCGACCGACGCGAGCGAGGCCGAGGTCAGGGCCGCCTACCGGGAGAAGATAAAACGCGTCCACCCCGACCAGGGCGGGAGCCGCGAGTCGTTCGAGCGGGTCCGGGAGGCCTACGCCACCGCCCGCGCGCACGCGGCCGAGACCGACGCCGACACCGCCCCGGCGACCGCCGCGTAGTCCCCACCGCCGGGAGTCGATAGGCTCATGGGCGGGGCGACGAACCCACGGACGTGTTCGAGGAGTGCGTCCTCCGGGATCGGGCCGTCTACCTCCCCGGCGAGCGGGCACTCGTGCTCGCGGACGTCCACCTCGGCAGGGACCGGGCCTCGAACGTCGAGTTCCCGCTCGGCGAGCGCGAGGACCTGCTCTCGCGTCTCGACGCGCTCCTCTCGGGGTTCGAGCCCCGCGAAGTCGTCGTCGCGGGCGACCTGCTCCACAGTTTCGATCGCCTCCCCCACGGGGTCGAACGGAGCCTCCGGGCGTTCGAACGGCGGATCGAGGACGCGGGCGCGCGACTCGTCGTGACCCGCGGGAACCACGACACGATGCTCGACTCGGTGCTAGAAGGAACGGTCGCGGATCACCGCGTGGGCGAGACGACCGTCTGTCACGGCCACGAGCGGCCCGACCCCGCCGCGGGGTACGTCCTCGGCCACGTCCACCCGGCGATCACCATCGAGGGACGAAAGCGCCCCTGTTACCTCCGGGGACCGGCCACCGGCGGCACCGAGGCGCTCGTGTTGCCGGCCTTTACGCGACTGGCCGGCGGCGTCGACGTCTCCAGAGCGAGGGCGCTTCGCTCGCCGCTGCTCGGCGCTCCCGGGACGTATCGGCCGATCGTCCGCGACGAGGACGGCGACGAGACCCTCGAGTTCCCGCCGCTGGGGAGGTTCCGGGCGCACCTCTGAACGCGAAATCCCTCGCTCGGTCCCGAGAAACGCGACACGGTTCTCGTGTGCCATCGAAATCGCTCTGCGATTTTGTGACGGCCCTCGCAGGCCTGGCTCAGGACACCGGCCTCCCCCCCGCCCCGCGAACGCGACCGGCCAGTCGCGTTCACGCCGCTTCCGGGACGCGAAGCGTCCCGTTCGCCAGCGGGATCGCTTTGCGATCTCGCGCTGGCCACCGCGCCGTGGATCGATCCCCTGCTATTCGAGATCGGCGAGGACGGCCCCCGCGGCGACCCGTCCGCTCTCCATCGCGCCCTGGATCGAGGACCACCGGGTGTACTCGCCCGCGAGGTAGACCGCTCCCTCGGGGTCGCGGACGTCGGGCAGGTCGGTGTAGAAGCCCGGCGGCTGGGCGAACTGCGCGAAGGGGATCCGGTCGGTGTGCAGGAGCGACAGCGAGTCGACCGACCGCTCGGGGTACCACGAGTCGAGCGCATCCCGGGTGCGTTCGGCGAGGTCGGCGTCCGACCCGTCGGGATTCCCGAGGAACGTCGCGCTCAGGAGCGTCTCGCCCGCGGGCGCGTACTCCGGGGCGACCGCGGCCTGGGGGACGACGTGGTTCGGCGCGTCCCCGTCGAGGTTGAGCACGAGGCGCTTCCCGCAGTCGAGGTCGCCCGAGAGCGTGTACCACTGGGTGACACAGCCGCGCGCCTCGGTCGGGATCGACCCGACGCCCGTCAACTCGCGGGCGCGCTTCGGGTCGGTCGCGACGACCACCGCGTCCGCCCCGAGCGACTCGCCGCCCAGCGAGACGGTCGTATCCCCGACGGCCTCGACCTCGCGTCCGGTCTCGACGGTCGCGCCCGCCTCGCGCGCCGACCGCGCCAGTTGTTCGGGGATCGCGCCCATCCCCGCCGCCGGAACGGCGATCCGGCCGCGCGAGAGCATCGCGAAGGTGTAGGCGAAGGTGGCGGCCGAACTCGACAGCGTGCGATCCAGCGTGATCCCGCCGTAGAAGGGCGCGGCGAAGCGCTCGACGAACTCTTCCGAGAACCCGCGTTCGAGCAGCGCCGCGCGGACGGTCTGGTCGCCCCCCGAGAACAGGTCCTCGGGATCGACCGAGGAGAGCCGCCGGCGCAGCGCGAGTGTCCGGAGTTTGTCGCCCAGCGTGACCTCCGCGTTGAACGCCGACTCGACGAGCGAACCGGGGTCCCGAATCGGGTCCGAGAGCACCGAGCGCTGGCCGGAACGGGCGAGGCAGGCCCCGGGCGTGAAATAGCGGAGGTCGAGCGCGTCGTAGTCGAGTTCGCGCCTCGCGGCGGGGTACGCCGTGAAGAGCACCTGAAATCCCCGGTCGAACGTGTAGCCGTTCTCCCGGACGGACCGGACCCGGCCGCCGACCTCGGTGTCGTGCTCGAACAGCGTTACCTCCGCCCCTTCGCGTGCGAGCCGGCGGGCACAGACCAGTCCCGCGAGCCCGCCGCCGACGACCACGACGTCCATGTCCCCGGGTTCGGCGGCCGCTTACTAAGTCCCTGTCACCCGCCCCGAACCGGGGTCGACGAGGGGACGCACGACGCGAGCCCCCACGGGCGGGGGGACAAACCTTAATCCCCGGCCCACGAGCGCCCCGTATGGAGACGACCGCGGCGTTCGTCGGGCTTTCGTGTATCGACTGCGGCGAGCGCTTCGACGCCGACACCCAGCGCTGTCCGGAGTGTGGCGGGATCCTCGATCCGGCCTACGACTACGAGGCGATCGATCTCACCCGCGAGGAGCTCGACCGACGGCCCTTCGAGACGATGTGGCGATACGAGGAACTGCTTCCCTTCCCCCGCGAGTCGGCGATCACGATGGACGAGGGCGCGACGCCGCTGGTCGAGTGCGAGAAACTCGCCGACGAACTGGGCGTCGGGCGCGTCCTGGTGAAGGACGAGGGGCGCAACCCCACCGGGAGTTTCAAGGACCGCGGCCAGACGGTGGCGATGACCGCCGCCGCTCAATCGGAAGCGAGCGACGTCGCGCTCGCCTCGGCGGGCAACGCCGGACAGGCCGCCGCCGCCTACGCGGGCCGGGCCGACATCGACTCGCACGTCTTCCTCCCCTCGCGGGCGGGCTTCACCAACAAGGCGATGGTGAACGTCCATGGAGGTGATATGACCGTCGTCGGCGGGCGGATCACCGACGCGGGCGCGGCCTACGCCGACGCGATGGCCGAGGAGGAGTGGTACTCGGTCGGAACGTTCGTTACACCCTACCGCCACGAGGGCAAGAAGACGATGACCTACGAGGTCGTCGAGCAGTTGGGGTGGGAGGCGCCCGACGCGGTCGTCTACCCCACGGGCGGTGGCGTCGGCCTCGTCGGGATGCACAAGGCCGCAAAGGAGCTCCGCGAGTTGGGGTTGATCGAGGAACTGCCGGCGATGTACGCCGCCCAGTCGACGGGCTGTGCGCCGATCGTCGAGGCGTTCGAGGAGGACAGGGACCGACACGACCCCGTCGAGCACCCGGACACGATCTGTGGCGGGATCGAGATCCCCGACCCCGGCGCGAGCCCGTGGATCCTCGAGTGTCTGCGCGAATCGGGCGGCGGGGCGGTCGCGACGAGCGACGAGGAGATCCTCGAGAGCGCCATCGCGGTCGCGAAGGGCGGGGGGTTGGAGATGGGCGCGACCTGTGCGGCCGCGGCCAGCGGCGCGTGGGAACTCGCCGAGCGCGGCGAGTTCGACTCGGATTCGACGGTCGTCCTGCTCAACACCGCGAGCGCGAACAAGGACAGCGACGTGCTCCGAAGCCACCTGATGGGCAAGGGGATCTGAGTGCTCGGAGCGGCGGTCGCCGGCCTCCTCCTCGGCCTGTCGCTCGCGGCCCCGCCGGGCCCGATGAACGCCGTCATCGCCGAGGAGAGCGTCGCCCGCGGGTTCCGTTCCGGCGTGAGCGCCGGACTGGGGGCGATGAGCGCCGACGCCTGCTTTCTCGGTCTCGCGTGGGTCGGCGCGGCGACGGTCCTCCGGGACGCCCCGCGCCTGCAGGGTGCGATCCTCGGGATCGGCGGGCTGTTGTTGCTCGCGTTCGCGTTCGACGCCGTCCGCGACGTCCGGGGCTTCACCGACGGGAGCGATTCGACCGACGGACGCGGGTTCACGAAGGCGTTCGTCCTCGCGCTGACCAACCCCTTCCAGTTGCTCTGGTGGCTCACCGTCGGCGTCGCCCTGCTCGATCCGGGCCGCGTGACGGTCGAGTTCGGGCCCCTCGCGACGACGATCGCGACCGGAACGCCGGTGATCGTCCTCGGCTTCTTCGCCGGGATCGGCCTGTGGATCACGGCGTTTCCGCTCGCCCTGATCGGGATCGGCCGGCGGATCGACGGGTTCGCGCCGCTGGTCGCGGCCGCGAGCGCCCTCGTCCTCGCGGGCTTCGGGCTGACGTTCCTCTACCGGGCGGCCGGGCTACTCTGACTCCGCGATCTCGGGATCGGGTTCCATCTCGGGGACCTCCAGTTCGAGCCACTCGCGGAACCAGCGCACGCGTTTGAGCCGTTCGTGGGCGATGCTCCGGCCGGTGTCGCTCTCGATGCGCTTGCAGGCCTCCTTTCCACGCTCGTAGACCCGGTCGACCATCGTCGCCGCGTCCATGTGGGTGCGCGCCTCGTAGCCCATCCGCAGCAGCATCAACACCGTTCCGTTCGCGCCGACCTTATCGAGCAGGTCGGCCTCGATCAGACACTGGCCCTCGAGCGAGAGTTCGTCGACCTCGCCCGAGTGAGTGTGGGCCGTGATCGCCCGGCAGACCCGGTCGACGAAGGAGGTCGGAAACGACCCACGGGAGGCGAGGTACTCGCGGGCGACGCGCGCGCCCTCCTCGGCGTGGACCTCCTGGTCGGCGTCGAGTTTGGCGACGTCGTGAAAGAGCGCGGCCACCCGCACGACGTCGACGTCGGCACCCTCCTTTCTGGCGATCTCCTCGGCGATCTGGAGGACGTTCAGGGTGTGGTTGAACCGGTACTCGGCGGAGTGCCACGGGTACCAGCGCATGCGGCCGCCCTCGTCCTCGTTTTTGACGCTCGCGTCGAGATACTCGTAGACGAAACGCTTCATCGACTCGAACTCGGTTCCGGAGACGGGCGTCTCCTTTATTTCAACGCCCATAGAACCGCCTCCAACGGGTCCGGCTATCGTTCATTGTTACCTACAAAAAGGCGTGTTTTACTCTTTAGCGTTACGACGGAGACGGGAGCGCTCGGGAGGCCACGCGAACGACGACGGGAGCGTTTATTCCGACCGGGCGAGTAACGACGACGTGACCGAACGGCGATACCTCGACGACTCGACGGTACGGGAGTTCGAAGCGCGCGTCGAGCGCGTCATCGACGACGGCGACACGGCGCGGGTCGTCCTCGACGCCACCCACTTCTACCCCGAGGGCGGCGGCCAACCCGCCGACCGCGGAACGCTTTCCGGGACCGCGAGGTGGCCCGTCCTCGACGTCCAGAAGACCGACGAGGTCTACCACACCGTCGAGGGCGACGGCCCGGCGGTCGGCGAGCGCGTGATCGGGGAGGTCGACTGGGACCGCCGACAGTCCCACATGCGCTATCACACCGCCCAGCACCTGCTCTCGGCGCTCCTCCTCGAGGAGTACGACGCGCCCACGACCGGCAACCAGCTCTACGCCGATCACGCCCGCCTCGACTGTGCGTACGAGCGGTTCACCGACGAGGACCTCGCGGACATCGAGACCCGGATGAACGAACTGGTCGAGGAGGCCCGCACCGTGCGGTGGTACACGCTCGACCGCGGGCAAGCGGAGGCGGAACTCGACCCCGAACGCACCCGCCTCGACCTCCTGCCCGACAGCATCACTGAGGTGCGGATCGTCGAGATCGGCGACCCACGAACGGTCTTCGACCGGGTGGCGTGCGCGGGCACGCACGTCTCGAACACCGGGGAGATCGGCCACGTCGAGGTCACGGGCCGCGAGACGCGGGGCCCGGACGAGGAGCGAGTCGGGTTCGTGCTCGGAGACGAATAGGTTATCTCGCTGGCCCGCCGACCTTGCGCTCGTGCGCGTAGAGAACTGCTTCATCGCCGCCGACGGCGTGGGCGAGCGAACCGAGCGAAAACTCTGGGAGGCGGGACTCACCGACTGGGACGCGTTCTCCGCGGCGCGGTCGGTTCCCGTCGGGGACGCCCGAAGCGCCGCCATCGAGTCGTTCATCCGGGACGCGAGGGCCGAACTCGACCGACGGAACGCCGCCTTCTTCGCCGAGCGCCTTCCCTCGGCGAGCCACTGGCGCTTCTACGAGAACTTCCGGCCCGAGGCGTGTTTCTTCGACATCGAGACGACCGGCCTCAGCAAGGATCGCGACCGGGTAACGACCGTGAGTTTCCATCGGGGAGGCGAGACGGAGACGCTGATCGCCGGCGACGGCCTCTCCCGCGAGGCGCTGGCTCGCGAACTGGGGGCGGCCGACCTGCTCGTCTCCTTCAACGGCGCGCGCTTCGACGTGCCCTTCCTCGAGAGTGCCTTCGACCTCTCGATCGAGACGCCCCACCTGGATCTCATGTACCCCTGTCGGAAGGCGGAGCTGACGGGCGGGCTGAAGGCGATCGAGCGCGAACTGGGGATCGACCGCGAGGAAAGCGGCGTCGACGGCCGGGAGGCGGTCAGGCTGTGGCACGCCTACGAACGCGGCGACGAGGCGGCCCTCGACAAACTGGTCAGGTACAACCGCGACGACGCCCGCAACCTCGCGACCCTGGCCGACCGGGTGTCGTCGCGCCTCGACGGCGAGGTCTTCGGGGCGTTTCGCTAGAGTTCCGTCAGCCGTACCCGCGTCCCGTTTTCGGATCCCGACAGCGCCGTCGTATCGTCGATCCGGGCGATCAGGTTCACCGGCGAGGCCGCCCGCGGTTCGGCACACCGGCTGACGGGCGTCGGCCCCCAGAACAGGCAGATGGCGTTGCCCTGCGGCCAGTAGGCGACCGCACCGGGAGGCACCTCCGTGCGTTCGTTCTCCGTTCCCACGTCGACCTCGGTTCGGAAGTACAGTTCGTCGCCCCATCGCTGCCCGTCGCCGGCGAGCGGGAGCGCCGCCTCGATCGCCGCTCGCGTCTCCGGGCAGTGATCGGTCCAGTCGGCCGTACACTCGTGTTCGCCGACCTGAATGAGAATATCTGGCATACTATACGTGTACGTTCGAATGATATAAACGATGCCCCCACGATCACGCCGGTTTTGTCGCTCGGGCGGGATGGAGCGGTATGGAGTTTCCCGACACGCGAACGGTCGAGGCGACGCTCGACCCCGTCGAGTTCCCCCGGTTCGCCGCCGTCGAGTACGATCCACCGACGCCCGAGGTCGCCGACCCCGTAGCCGCCGCCCGCGAGGCGCTCGACGCGCTCCCCCTCGGCCCCCCGAAGACGGGGAAACGGATCGCGGTCGGCGTCGGCAGTCGCGGGATCCACGACCTCGTTCCCGTCACGCGAGCGGTCGTCTCCGAACTCGAAGAGCGGGGATTCGATCCCGTGATCGTCCCGGCGATGGGGAGCCACGGCGGGGCGACCGCCGAGGGGCAGCGCGAGACGCTCGCGGCGCTCGGCGTCACCGAGCAGGGGGTCGAATGCCGGATCGACGCGCGGATGGACGTGATGGAGGTCGGCGAGACCGAGCGCGAACCGGTCTACCTCTCGCGGGCCGCCCACGAGGCCGACGCCGTCCTCGTCGTCAATCGGGTCAAGCCCCACACCAACTTCACCGGCGAGATAGAGAGCGGCCTCTGTAAGATGCTCGCGGTCGGCCTCGGGAAGCATCGCGGCGCGCAGGCGGTCCACCGCGACGCGCTCTCGCGGGGCTACGTCCCCGCGATCACCGAGGCGCTCGACGAGATCCGCGAGGAGGTCCGCGTCCTCGGGGGGATCGCCCTCGTCGAGAACTCCGAGGACCGAACGGAACATATCGAGGGGGTCCCCGCTGAGGCACTCCCTAACCGCGAGGGGGAACTGCTCGAACGCGCCCGCGAGTACATGCCGACGCTCCCCTTCTCCGACCTCGACGTGCTGGTGGTCGACCGGATCGGCAAGGACGTCTCGGGGACGGGCATGGACACCAACGTCATCGGACGTTACGAGGTGCTTAACGCCGACGATCCGTCCGAACCCGACATCGACCGGATCGTCGTCCGCGGACTGACGGAGGCGACCCACGGAAACGGCCAGGGAATCGGACTGGCCGACCTCACCACCACCTCGGTGATCGAATCGCTCGACCTCGGGCAGGTGTACACGAACGCGCTCACGAGCGGGTCGCTCTCGAAGGCCCGCCTCCCGGTCGCGCTGCCGACGGACGAACTCGCGCTCACGGCGGCGCTGTCGTCGATCGGCTCGTACGACCCCGAGACCGTCAGGGTGGCGTGGATCCGCGACACCGGCCACCTCTCGTCGTTCAGGGTCTCGAAAGCGCTCGTCGAGGACCAGGTCGAGCACCTCTCGGTGACGGGCGACGAACGCCTCCGGTTCGAGGAGGGGACGCCACGATTCGATCCGGTCGAAGGGTGAGACAACCTATCATATAGGACACTAGTAACGATATGGTTGACATGACTCCGACTTCACATGAACGGGAGTCGGAAGCCCCTGACCAAGCGGGCGTTTCTCGCGGCCGTCGGCGCGTCGTGTCTCGCCGGCTGTCTCGGGAGTGCGGAGCCGAGCGGGAACGAGACGGACGAAAACACGACGGACGGGAATACGACGATACCCGATCCGGAGCCTGACGTCGAACCCGAACCGGAGCCCGAAGAGCCGACGCTGTTTCTCGACGGCGACCCCCGCGAGGAGTTCTGGGATCGCGGCGAGAGCTGGCAGGACTGCGAATCGGTCGATGGCTGGGAACTGCTCGCGGGATCGCTCGAAGCGTCGACGAAACACGTCTACCGTGGCTCGCGGTCGGCCCACCTGACGGGCGCGGGCGACGGTCGGAGCGCCGTCCGGATCCCACTCGACGGGTTCGACCTCACCGAGACGTCGTTCTCGCTCGCGATGTACATCGACACGCCCGGACGGCACTACTCGCCGTCGTTCGACGTCAACGCCCCGGAGTGCGGCCGGACGCTTCACTTCCGGACCCGACACAAGATCGACGAACCGGGCTGGATCCGCTACGACCTCGGCATCAGTCACACCTCACGCCTCGAATCGACCGAGGAGGCATACATGACGGTCTCGTGGGCCGGGAGCGACGTCGACTGGTACCTCGACGACGTCCGGGCGGTGCCCGTCACGGGAGAGCCCCGCCTGTTCGTCCAGTTCGACGACTCGCTGCGGACGACCTACGACACCGCGTTCCCGATCATGCGCCAGTACGACGTCCCCGCGACCGTCTACACGATCACGGGACGGATCGGCAACGGCGGGAGCCTCACACTCGATCAGATGGAGGAGATGCAGGAAGCCGGCTGGGAGTTCGCGAGCCACACGCACACCCATCGGCGAACCGGCGAACTCCCGCTGGACGAACAGCGAGCGGAGCTCGAGACGTCGAAACGGTGGCTGCTCGATCACGGGTTCGGGGAGGCGGCCTCGATGCTCGCCTACCCGTTCGGTTCGTTCACCACCGACACCATGGACATCGCCGCCGACTACTACGACTTCGCGACCCACGGCCAGCGCGGCGCGATGAACCGCACGATCAGCTCGCCGCTGTCGGTCAACCGCCATCCCGGCGACGATCCCGAGCGGTCGATGGCCCTGATCGACATCCTCCTCGACGAGCGACTGCCGACGGACACGCTCGTCCTCTACTACCACGACGTGATCGAGAACCACGAGACGTACATCGACCCGGAGGGCTTCGCGGAGACGATGGCCTACATCGACGCCCGCGACGTGCCCTGTCTCCTGACCAGCGAACTCCGCGACCAGCAGTTCGACTGACACTGCCGTTCCGATACAGTTATCCGCCGATCAGTGTTTCATTCAGTATGAATCGTAGAAAATTTATTATTGCATCGGGTTCGATGGTCGCGGTCGCGGGCTGTACCGGCGACGAAGGCGACGGAAACGGTGCTCCAGCGAACGGCGACGAGGACGAACCGACCGAGAGCGCGCCCGGGTCGAGCGAGGAAGGAAACGGAACGGACGAGTCGAACGGCGACGACGGCGGAACGGCGGGCGATGGAGACGCGGGGAACGAATCGGAGGACGAAGAACGGCAGGACGAGGAGACGGAGGAACGAGAGGAAGACGAAGAGCGGGGACCGCACGAGTTCAGCGGCGACGGCGACGAGGAGACGGAGCCGTTCGAGTTGGCGGCCGGATTCACCGCCGTCGAGTTCGAGCACTCGGGTAGCGGGCGGTTCGCGGTCGACCTCGAGTCGGAGGAAGGGAGCGGTGAACTGCTCGTCAACACGAGCGGAGCGATAGACGGATCGACCGCACGCGGGATCGGTTCCGGTACGTACTCCCTCTCGGTCGAGGCCGACGGCGGGTGGTCGCTGGTCGTCTCCCAGCCGAGTGCGGACGCTCCGGAGGCGCTTCCCGTCTCGGTGGACGGCGACACGCCCGCCTACTTCGGTCCCCTCGCGTTCGACGGCGAGGTGTCGGTCACGGGACGCCACGGCGGCGAGGGTAACTTCCTCGTCGAGGCGCTCGCCGAGAACGGGGACCTGATCGATCAGATCGTAAACGAGGTCGGCGAGGTCGAGACCAGCAGTTCGTTCGGATACGACGGCGCCGGTTGGATCGTCGTCGGGGCCGACGGCGAGTGGTCGCTGTCGATCGAATGAGGACGTAGGGTACCGTATCGACGGTTACAGCGATCGGTTCGGGACGGAGAGGCGGATCACGCCGTCGTCGGTCGAGTCGACGAGGTCGCCCGTGAGGGGGATGTGATCCGACTTCGGGCGAGCGAGGCCGAACACCGACCGGATCTCGTCGGCGATCGTCGGGTTCGGGTCGAGCATCGCGGTCCCGTTCTCGACGAGGCTCACGATGCCGATCTCGAGCCCGGTGGCGTCGAGAACGGGCGTTCCAATCTCCGAATCGGTAATCTCGATCGACATTCGGCGATGAATTCGGATACCATCGATGATAATCTTGCGGAACACGCTCGAGATCCCAAGCGTCGATGGGGCACGAATCCTTCACGTGGCTACGAGGCCATGGTTAGTGCTAGCTTATCACAGTCGGGCGCGTACGTTCGTCGGGGATACCATGACCACACCGGAGGAGAACACGGAGATCGTCCGGCGCTATTACGAAGAGGCGTTCAACGAGGAACGGACCGACCTTCTCGACGAGTTGATCGCAGAGGACGTCGTCAATCACGATCCGCTGTCGGACGAGACGCTCACGGCCGAGGAGGCGCGAGGGTTCGAGGGGTTCCGCCGCCACGTCGAGGTCGCTCACGAGGCGTTTCCAGACGCGACCGTAACGATCGAGGACACGATCGCCGAAGGGGACGAGGTCGCGGTTCGGTTCACGTTCGAAGGAACGCACGAGGGGCGATTCGGCGGGATCGAACCCACCGGCAACCGGATCTCGGGATCCAATATGGTCTTCATGCGGCTCGAAGACGGGAGGATAGTCGAACGGTGGGAGGAGTCCGACGATCTGGAGTTCCTTCGGCAGATCGGGGTTCGGGAGGTCCTCGCCGAGTGATCGCCGATAGCCGCGACGATCCCTTTCCCGCCTTCCCCTGGATGCTATCGGGATGTGATAGATGTTCCA
This sequence comes from Halalkalicoccus sp. NIPERK01, assembly GCF_030287405.1. Taxonomy (NCBI): domain Archaea; kingdom Methanobacteriati; phylum Methanobacteriota; class Halobacteria; order Halobacteriales; family Halalkalicoccaceae; genus Halalkalicoccus; species Halalkalicoccus sp. NIPERK01. The sequence goes on from NZ_JASVVV010000008.1 coordinate 151,724, forward strand.
CGCGAGGACATTACCGACCGAACCGATCGGCGATCCGATGGGAGACGTCGGTGAGGTAGACCGACCCCCAGGCCGCGACGACGACGGCGCCGACGAAGTCGAACACGAGATCGACGATCGTGTCGTCGATGCCGTGCTGGCTGAGCACCGCCTCGATCCCGAACCGCTGGGCGCTCAGGTCGAGGGCGAACTCGCCGAGTTCCCAGACGACGCCGAACGCCAGTACGAACAGCAGGATGAACACGAACAGTAGCTTCGGCGGGAGGTAGATCTCGTCGGTGTGGAGGTCGATCGCCCGGACGACCGCGTATCCGGCGGCGGCGACGATCGTCGCCGAGAGCGTGTGCGTCAGGGTGTCCCACGGGCCGACGAGGTCGTAGAGCCCGGCCGACCCGAGCGAGTGAAGGAACACCGCGGTCGTGAGCCAGAGGGCCAGTTCCGGTTCGAGGGGGAGTCGGGAGTCGTGTTCCAACACGGCCGGGAGGAACGTGATCCCCAGCGCGAGACCGGCGTTGACGATCATCGTGGGATCGTGGGTGACGAGTCCGTAGAGTAGTATCCCCCCGAGCGCGATCTGCATGGCCCGCGAGAGGGTCCGGACGTACGACTCGGGGACGTCCAGCCGATCGCGGACCAGCGACGGGGCCGGGGTCCGTTCCTCCGGTGGAGGTGCGGGGATCGGGGTCTCGGATCGGGCGGTCGCTCGTCCCGCCCCGTTCGACCCCGGCTGGAGCCGGAAGTAGCGGTCGAAGACGACGCCGGCGAGGAGGCCGGCGACCAGCGCGTAGGCGAAGTCGACCATCATCCCGTGGTTGGCCGCGTCCTGAGAGCGTCCCCCGACGATGTAGCTCGTCCCGAGCGCGGCGTCGGAGGCCCACTGCGCGACGTTCCATGTCGCAGCGACCGCGAGTGTCGCGATCACGACCAGCCCGACGGCGAACACGTGGTTCATCCGCGCGGGCGTAAAGCGGTGGATCTCGACGGCGACGACGAGCGCGACCGCCGCGACGGCGACGTAGACGGCGATGGCGGTCAGGAACGACCGGCCGAACACCGTCGCGTCGACGACGGGGACCGCAATCACCAGCAACAGCTCCGAGGGGGGCATCACCCGCGGGTCCCGGAACGCGACCGCCGGGGCGACGACGACCGCGAGCGCGACGCAGGTAAAGGCGAACCAGCGATACGACCCGTCGAGCGCGTGGCCCGCCGCCAGCACGCAGAGGACCACCGTGATCGACCACGCGAGCGTCGCATTCCGGGACGTCCCGTCGAACAGGCCGCCGAGCCGGTCGTCGTCCATCACGTGGGACTACGGCCGTAGCCACAAAACCAGTGTCCATCCCGACCCAGCGTGCCCGCGGGATCGAACCGGAACGTACTCCGGTCGATTTCCGCAGGGATCGGTCGACGAATACCAAGGAGGGCTTCGCCACCGAACGGGACGTTCGCGTGTCTGGCGCGTTACGGGCGCGGGACAGCACCGAGACGCCGGGCGACTGGCCGACTCGGCGAGAACACCACGGAGTCGATGAAGCCACGAGGCCACCGAAACCGGAGGCGGTGGCCGGTTCACACGTTGTGCTGGGGGACGCCGATGGCCGAGTGGAGAACGTAGCCCAGCGTCGTCCCGTAGATCCAGTGGGAGACGAGCGAGATGACGACGAAGAGCGCCTCCGTCAGGACGCTCCCGCCGGGCCAGAACGCGAAGAGGAAGCCGATCCAGAAGATGGTCGCGTAGGTCGCCCCCCGGAGGTAGCGGGGCTCCTCGGGGGGCAGGAACGCCCCCGCGACGAGAAAGAGCAGCGGCAGGACGGTGGTTCCGCCGAGGAGAAACAGCACGATGCCGGTCGTCAACGACGGTTCGAGGCCGATGTACAGCCCGAAGCTCGAGAACTCCACGATGGACTCCGTCTGGAACAGGTCGAGCGCCAACGGGACGCCCGCGAGGAGCGGGAGCATCAACACCATCCCCACCAGCCCGCCAGCCATCGCCACGGCGACGACGCGAAGCGTAATCAGGATCCCCATCTCGTCCAAGGCCGGTTCCTCGGCCGTGATCGGACTGGCCGAGTTCGATTCTTTGCTCATCGTCCTTCCTACAGGGGTTGGAACCCGAACGTGTTAAAAGTTAACATCCAACGTGTCGAGGGACTGGCCGACGGCCTATATCGGTGGGTCGCTGAAGCCCGAAGTCGTGGACTATAGGAGAATTTCGAGTAGTCCCGGGCGGATTCGAACCGCCGTCAATGGCTCCAAAGGCCATTATGATTGGCCACTACACCACGGGACTGCGCGCGTCTTCGACGTGCTTGTCCCGTGTACCTCGAAAATCCTTCGGATTTTCTCACCACCACGGGACTTCGCTCACTTCGTTCAGTCCCGTGAGCCTCGCCTCACTACGTTCGGCGAGACACCGCGGGACTTCGTCTGGGAATTCCGTGTCACGCACCATCGCGGGACGCCACGGGACTCCTCGCCGTACCTACCCCCGGCGATCACTTGAACGCTTCGAGAGTCAGTCCGCCGCCCCCTCGATACAGAACTCGAGGTACTCACAGGCGTCGCTCTCGGGATCGAAACACTCCGGACAGTCCGCCCGGCGGTCGATGATCGTGTCCAGTCGCTCGGCGACCGTCTCGTCGATGACGCTCTCGAGTTCGCGGGCCTCCGCCCGGAACTCCTCGACCTCGAGGACGTTCACGAGGAATCGTTCGATGATGCAGTACGTTTGGAGGGCCTCGCGCGCCCGGACGATCCCCTCGTCGGTCAGCGACGCACCCTTGTACTTCTCGTGGTCGACCAGCCCCCGCTTCTCGAGTTTTCCGATCATCTCGTTGACGCTCGCGGGGCTGACCTCGAGGCGCTCTGCGAGCGCGCCGGTCGCCGCCGGGCCGTTCTTCGCACGCTGTACGACGTAGATCGCCTTGAGATACTGATCGGCTGTGTTCATGCGAGTCCCTCCGGGACGAACGGCGCGGAACTCCGTTCACGGTTTCGAGCGGCCCGTATCCGCTCGAAACCGTGGGCGACGAACCGCTCTGCTGTGGGCGAGTTCATTCACGTTCCTCCATGATCTCGGTGACCTCCCGGACGCCCTCTTCTTCCTCGGCGCGGATCCCCCGAAGCGTCTCGAGGAGTCGTTCGCGTTCGATCCCGAACTCCGCGTCGCTGCCCTCGATCGCCCCGATGAGGTCGTCGTAGAACTTGTAGGCGGTCTCCTCGCTGTGGAGTTGGTCGTAGAGGATTCCGTCGAAGTCCTCGGGTTTGGTCTGGCCGTACTGGCCGTCGACGAGCGCCTCGATCTCCTCGAAGGCGATGCTCTCGGCGTCGAGGTCGTCGATCAGCGATTCGAGGCGTTTGCGGTGATCGGCCGACTCCTCGGCGGCGTGTTCGAGCAGGTGTTCGATACCGTCGTCGAGTTCGGCCTGCTCCTCGGCCGAGAGCGACTGGTGGTGGTGGTACGCGCGGGCCTCGACGACCTCCTCGAGGACGACGCCGATCTGGAGCAGCCGCGCGAGCTGTCGGTCGGAGCCGACGCGGGTCGCGAGGCTCATGAATACCCCCCGGGCGATTCGAGAACGCGGCCGGCGTGCATATCTCCTATCGGAGCCGCTCTTTGATACGTCCTTCGAGGTCCTCGCGGAGCTCGTCGACCGCGATCTCGTCGAGGACCGGCACGAAAAAGCCCTCGACGAGCATGTTCTTCGCGGACTGGGGGTCGACGCCGCGCGAGGTCATGTAGAACAGGTCCTCCTTATCGACCTGTCCGACGGTGGCGGAGTGGCTCGCCTCGGTGTCGTGGTTGTTGATGATGAGCTTCGGGGAGGCGTCGGCCTCGCTCTCGTCGCTCAGCATGAGGGTGTTCTCGCGCTGGTAGGAGTTGGTGTCCCACGCCTCGCTGCCGACGTCCTGGACGCCCTCGTAGACCGATCGGGCCCGGTCGTCGAGCACGCCGCGGGTCACGAGGTCGGCGGTGGTGTGCTGGCTGCGGTGCCAGACCCGCGAGTTGATGTCGAAGTGCTGATCGTCGTGGCCGAAAAAGGCCCCGACGATCTTCGTCTCCGAGCCCTCGCCCGCGAGCGTGGTCTCGACGCCCGACTTCGTCAGCCGCGAGCCGAGGTTGCCCTCGATCCAGTCGATCGTCGCGTACTGGTCGGTGATACCGTGCTTGAGCGTGTAGTTGTACGTCTCCTCGTCCAGATCCTGCAGGCTGCCGTACTGGACGTGGCTGTTCTCGCCCGCCGCGATCTCGACGATGCCGCTGTAGTAGCGGCCCTCCTCGCTGTCGACCGACTCGCCAGAAGACTGCCGTTCGAGGATCGTCACCGAACTCGACTGCTCGGTCACGACGAGCGTGTAGTTGAAGAGCGACCGGGAGTTCATCGTCGTCCGGATCGTCACGTCCTCGGCGTCGACGTTCCGCGGGACGTAGACGACCGTCCCCGTGGTAAAGAGCGCCGTCGACAGCGCCGTCAGGTAGTTCTCCCGGGGGTCGATGGCGGAGCCGAAGTGCTCGCGGACGAGCCCCTCGTGTTCGCGTGCGGCCTCCGCGAACGAAAGCACTTCGACGTCCTCGGGGCCGACCTGGTCCTTCTCCTCCGCGGCGTCGAGTGGGTCGACCAGCGCGTCGAAGTCCAGGTCCTTGAGGTTCGTCCACCGTCGACCCGGCGTCTGGATGACGCTCGGGAGATCGAGCGAATCGAGCGCCTCCAGGGCCTCCAATCGCGTCTCGAGGAGCCACTCGGGCTCGTCGAGGCGCTCGGAGATCTTCTCTACCGTCTCCTCCGAGATGTTCGCGTGCTGGATGCCGGCGCTCATCCGAGGCTCCCCTCCATTTCGAGTTCGATCAGCCGGTTGAGCTCGACCGCGTACTCGATCGGCAGCTCCTCCGTGATCGGTTCGAT